>JBEBWN010000114.1:0-10562 GCA_040392235.1 Taibaiella helva
CTAAGCTAAGCCCGCTTTTTTGTCTGGCTATGCTACAGCCGGCAAAGCCGTATGAAGTTTAGACTTCAAGAGGGGGAGATTCATTTCCCTTTCAGGAAAAGGAAGGGCTTATATTATTTTATGTTGCTGCAAGCTTTACAAACCCTTTTACTGGCTTTGCGATGTTTTTGTCCTGCATTAAATTGGAGAATTTATACAGTTATTATGCTGAAATTTAATTTGATATAAGTTAATCAGCAAGCCCTAGCTAAACACATGGCCAGCGCAACGGATGTGTAAGTTAAAAGTAAAAAGGACAAAAACGCAAAGGCACTGTTAGCGACATAACAAGGTGATGTAATACTGCTAACCCAACTTTATGCTGTAGAACTAAGCCTGGAAAGGTGGATGCATGCGAAATACTTGCTCAGGGACAAAAAACGTCGATGGCATACTTTTAGGTGTTATTTTGATGCTGCAGATGCGACAAGCCCGACCGGATTTTGATCCCTTTTACCATTCTCCGGAACTAACGTAAAATGAGGGAGAGGGTTGCGTTACAGCAAGCCCGATCGCCAGGCCATTCTGCTGCTCTGTCGTTCTAAGGCGCCTGTTCTTTGGTACTGCACAACCGTATTAATAATAGCTTCACGTATGTCGTGGTATAATTTATTTCTCGAAAAGGTGCAAAGATGGTGCTACGATGTAATGCCTGTCCCGAGTAATTTGATTGTCTTATACTATAGCTCCGTAGTGTTATTTATATACGTCCCCAGAGTGCTGCCAACTTAGTTGTTTTGACATCATAAACAGGTCAATCTTTGAGAGCGGAGATGCCGGATGGCCGGTTCGGTCGTTGTTTTGTCCGTTTCAGCCCTGAAGTGTTTTTTGCCCCGGTTTGGATGTCTGAATTTTGTGTTATCATTAATTCACAGGCACTTACCCAAAAGTGCATAAATAAATTAATATGAAAAAATTAAGTATGTTGGCCGCCGGTATCCTGGTGAGCACAGTGGGTTTTTCTCAAATCAGCGTAGACCCTGAAGTGGGTATTAATATTTCCAATATGAGGGCGAAAGTTGGTGAACAGGATGCGAGTACTAATGACGCTGCAATAGGCTTAAGGGCCGGCGCCGGTGTACATATTGGCCTGTACAAAGGACTTTATCTGCGCCCTGGATTGTACTATAACATGTTAGGCGATAAACTGGAAACGGGTGAGATTAAAACCGCGAATACGTTGCATTACCTCCAATTGCCGGTTAATCTTGGGTACCGTTATGCAATTAGTCCTAAAGCCGGAGCTATTTTTGCTGAAGCCGGCCCCTATGTAGGTTATGCCCTGGCCGGTAAATATAAAATGGAAGGGTTACCGGGTGGTACTGTGAAAGAAGATATTAAATTCGGAGATAAAGCGCAGGAAACTAATCCTCTGGATTGGGGGTTCACTTTCGGCGTAGGTTATGAAAGTCCCTGGGGTATTTATGCCAAAGGTTCCTACGGTTTAGGTTTGGGTAATATGTCAAATATCGACGACACGAAGCATACCCATAACGCCTGGAACGTTTCGCTGGGCTACCGGATTAAGTTGTAATTGTGTTGTTGGCGAAAAGCGGCGGTATAGAAAACTATGCCGCCGCCTTTTTTTTAAGGGTATTCATTTTCTGGGCAGCAGAATGCTATTTTATTTTGCTACCGTATTAAGGTAACCTGTCCGGCATACTGTTCCCGTTTGCCATCCCGGGCGACGACCTCAAGAAGGTACACATACACGCCTTGGGGTTGTGGCCGACCGTTCCAACAACCATCCCATCCACGGCCAGCCGGATCTCGGCTCTCGAAAAGCAATTGTCCCCATTTGTTATGTATTTGTATATATATCCGGGTTATGCCTTCGGCCAGGGATTGTAGCGGAAGGAAGTAATCGTTATGGCCGTCGGCATTGGGGCTGAAGGCATTGGGTATGTCTATAAAGCAATCTTTATATAGCCGGATGCTTTCGCTGGCCTTGCAACCGAACTGGTTGGTGATTTGTAAGCTGTATTGCCCTGGTTGGTTAGGGTAGAGGGAAGCTTGCCTGCTACCGTTATCCCAAAGGTAGTTATCTCCTTTTTCAGCGGGAGATTAACTTCGCTGAAAATATTTCCTCGTGCTTCGGAAGAGTAATGGGGAGGCAGATGTGTGGACGCCAGGTAGAAGATAAACTTAATAGCATAAGGCGTGGCCGGGCTACTCTTATTCATGCAATAAAGAGGAGAAACGGTTGGCAATCGAATTTTTTAACGCATTAATGTTACACTGCCCTGGTATTGTTCGGCTTTATCTTCGGTTAGTTGTACGCTGACCCTGTAAATGTAGGCGCCTTCCGCCTGGGGGATTTGGTTTAGTTTGCCATCCCATCCTCCCGTTTCCGCATTGCGGGTTTCAAACACCAATTGTCCCCAGCGGTTGAATACCTGCATATGGAATGTTTTTACATCCCGGGCTGAAGACATTTTAGGGAGGAAGCGATCATTGATACCATCTGCATTGGGTGTAAATGCATTGGGAATATCCAGGTAGCAACTTTTTTGTATTTGGATGGATTCGGTATGGCTGCAATTGTGCAGGGAGGTTAAAGTTAGGGTATATATACCGGGGTGCATTACCGTTATATGGCTGGTAGTGTCGCCGGTGCTCCAGGCATAGCTGTCGCCATTTTGGATCGCTGCGCTATTGTTCAGTACCAGGGGAGTACCATTGGGGCACAGGATAGTATCGTTGCCTAAAAAGATAACCGGCAAAGGATATACTGCTATTGTATCGGTAAATAGAATGTCAGGACAGGCTGGAGCAATGCCCCTGAGCGTTACCGGGTAAATTCCAGACCGGTCGTACGCATGTTGTACGGCGGTTGTGTGACTTTCGTACCGGCTATTATCGCCCCAATCCCAGGATAAAGCGGCTATTTTTCCTGTAAAAAAAGGATATGCTTTTATCAGGTCGCCCGTGCAGAGCTCTGTTTTACTGGTATAAAAGCTTACTGTGCCTAATGTATCGACGACCAGGTCAGCGAAAAAGGTATCGGTACAGGATGCTGGTGTTGTACTCTTTAGGGTAACGCGGTACAGGCCTGGTTGCTCAAATCGGTGTAACGGATGTTGTACTGTAGATGTAGTGCCATCGCCAAAATTCCAATGCCATTTATCTGTGGTGCCGGTTGAGTTATTTTGAAATGTATAAGTTTGTTGTTCACAAAGGAGGGAGTCTGTTGTAAATCCGGCTTTATAAGGTAAAGGCGGTTCTATAGTAAACGGAAGAAGGGTATCGCAACCTAATTGACTGGTAACGCGAACGCTGTAGCTGCCGGGTGCAAGACCGGTTAGGATATCTCCTTTTTTGCCGGAAACGCTGCGTAGCATCATTCCCCCGGCGTTGTACCAATCGAATTGATAATAGAAGGCATCGTTTCCGGGCAGCAGCACTGCGGCAGTATCGCGGGCCGAGTAAAGGCAGCTTTGCCTGTTGCTGTTGTACAGCAGGGGCTGGTTTCCACTGCCAAAGGTTACGAGTATACTGTCTATATAATAGGAGCATTGTTTGCGGTAGCCCAGCACATATATACCTGAAGCGCCCACCGTAATACTGTCGTTAATGGCGCCTGTATTCCAGAGAAAGGCAGTGGCTAAGGTATCCCCTCCTCCAATTTTTATACTGTCTTTAAAGCATACGGTAATTTGCCGGTATTGCACAACGGTATCCCTGGCTCTGGAAATGCCTACTTCGTTGGGCAATCCCAGGCGGGCGCTTGTTTCGGGCAGGAAGAACAGAGCGTTTTTTTCAAAGCCGCAGGCAGTACCCAGGGCATTGGGATGGTGGATCACGCTCATACTATTGTCCCAAAAGTTTACATGGTATATTTTCCGGTCCGGCCCCATTTTCAGGTAGCCCGCTGCCCCATCTTTTTCAAGGCTTCCGATACTTCCTATACCTTTTCTCGTAGTGCGGACATCAGCCTGCAGAAGATCGTACTGGTAAATGCTATCCAGTTCATTTTCACCGGCACGGTTTTTAGACACATAGAGCCGGGAATTGTCGGGGGAAAAGCAAAGCCCATAGCCTGAACTTAATCCATCCCTACCCAGGCTGTCGCCCAGGGTAGGGTTGCTTAAGATTCCGGTTAGGCGGTCAAAATCATACACCCAAACCCATGAACCTGCCTCCGCCATTTTTTTTCCATCGCCTGAAAAGGTTATGACGCCGTACTGGTAGCCTCCGGAATCCGCCACAGGGGAAACAACCGGCGTAGTACTTACACCATCTTCCGTTATTTTATAGGCCAGGTATTTTTGGCCATATGAATTGTCCTGCGTACGGGTAAGCAGCCAGAAGTTGCATCCGTCAGCGTTGGTTACCGATATTTTCTCTGTTCTCAATGAAGTTTTTAATGTACTTATCGGCCCCTCGACATCTCCGAGTCCATTGTTCAGGCGCATATTTACAATGTAATATTTTATATAGTCAGACCTCCATTCGTTTAAAAATACATAGTATTTATGAGGACTTCCAGGCATCTGCACTAATACGACGGCTTGGGTTTGGCTGATTAGTCCATACTGAAATATGTCGAGCAGGTTATTGGCTATAGAGCTGGTGGGAAAGCGGCCGTTCGGCATAGGGTTAAAGGTTCGGTCAAAGACAGTATCGCCCCTGGTGTAAAAAAGCAACTTCCCACTGGCATCACAAATGGAGGCGCAGCCTTCGTGCTGGCGAAAATTTGTTTGAATAAGCAACGGTATGCCGCTGTTAAAATCTACTCCGATGTTATGACCAAATACCCATATGTTCTGCTCGCCCTGTGCGCACAGCGAATAGCTGGCGCTGCACAGGATACCTGCTATAAGGAAGAACCATTTTAATAGTGTTTTCAACATATGCTTACACAAGCTGTCAGGAGGATAGATATAAAATATTCATACAAGGTAATGAAAAAGGGTAACTCGACCTGTTTTTGAGCAAAAACAGGTCGAGTTGGAAGAGGGTTTGCGCTACTGTTTAATAATCTTCACCACTTTCAACAGTTGCTCTGTTTTGTCATAAATATGTAAAAAATAGACACCTTCTGCCAGGTTTTCAAGAGATAATGTTTCTGCCTCTTCCTTAATAGCGATCAGTCTTCCATCCAATCCGCAGAGCACAACCCGTACGGGATTGCTGCTGGTTATATATACTATATGGTTTGCCGGGTTGGGATAAACATTTACCTGTTGTTTGTCTGTTGGAGCATGGATATAGGTACCGGGAACATTGGCTACCGTATAGCATGCGGTATCAGAGCAATCGTCTTTCATGACGGTTACGCAGTAGGTCCCATTTTCGGAAACGGTATAGGACGCAGTTGTCGCACCCGGTATAGGGCTGTTGTTTTTGTACCATTGCCAGCTCGTGTATGTTGTAGCTGCTGTGCTCAGGGTAAAGCTATCTACGGTAATGGCAACTTCCTGCAATAAAGGCTTTACTGTGAGGCTGAAGCTTAAGGTATCGCAGTAGCCATTTGCTTTTACGGTAACAGTACCTTCGCCATTTACAAGAGCTTCAATAGAAGAGGTTGTGCTATTGCCTTTCCATCCTTCAGGTAGCAGCCAGGTATAGGAAACAGCACCTGGTATTGCAGAAAGGGAGTAGGTATAGGTATTGCCCATACAAACGGAATCAGCGCCGCTAAGCATTATTGTTCCCCCTTCCAGATCGCTGCAGTCGGATAGTTTGAGCGTATACACATCTCTTGAACCCATGGAATCCCGGTAGGACACACAACAACCCCTTGTAGTGAGGAAATAGGTGGCTGAAGCAGATGTATCTGTGTCAAAATCGACAATTCCGGCATACATTCCGGTAACGTATAGACTTCCGTTATAAAATGTCATAGCATCGGCTGCATCGGTTGTAGGCGAGCCCAGGTTCAGCGCCCATTGAAAGTTGGACGCGGTATCCTGTTTTATCAGGAATACATCGGCGCCTCCCTTTGAGACGGCTTTATAGGTGCCTGTTCCGGGATTCAGATCGGCTGTTCCGGTAAAATATCCTGCAGTGTACACACTGCCGGTAATATTATCGACTATAACCTGTGTGCCGCCGTCGGTAGCAAAAAGGCCGGAGCCGCTAACCTGGCTTACCCATTTAAAGCTTCCTGAGCTGTCCAGTTTTAAAATATAGGCATCATCGCGCGAGCCCACAGAGGTAAGCAGGAACGAGTCCGTTCCGGGATCAAAGTCGATTGTTTCTACAAAGGTTCCGGTAATGTAAACGTTACCATTCCAATCAGTAACGCCGCTTTTGGCGGCACTGTTGCCATTTTGAGCACTACCTCTTCCTGTTAGTTGTTTTGCCCAGATATAATTGCCGGCAGTGTCCAGTTTTACAATATAGGCATTGTCGGCCGATTTATTGGCCACCAGTTGAAAGGTGTCCGTGCCGGTGTTAAAGTCCGTGGTTTGACGAAAAGTTCCTGTTACCAGTATTTCGCCATTGACGCCAATGTAAATGTCTTCGCCTTGGTTGTAGGGGCCTCCCGGCGATAAGGGCATACCGGGGCTGCGGGTACTGACAAATTGTTTAGCCCAAACGAAATTGCCGTCACTGTCTAATTTGGATATAAAGGTATGGTAGAACCAGGCCCTGCCCGATGGTGTAGTGCTTAGATTGGCTATACCGGATTGGGATGGATCAAAATCTACGGTACCATAGAAATAGCCGGTTGTATATACATTACCCATTTTATCCAGGTTTATGCCCATACCCCGGTCATCGCCTGGACCACCTATCTGTTTGGCCCATACAAACTGGCCGGCGCTGTCCAGTTTCGTAATAAATATATCGGCCGAGCCATTGGGAATAAGCTCATTTGTGCCTGTTCCGGGGTCGAAGTCCACGGTATCCATAAAATAGCCGGTGGCGTATACATTGCCCACGGTGTCAGCAACAATACCATAAGGCAGATCGGGTTTGTTGCCACGACCTTTAAAATGTTTTAGCCAGATAAGATTGCCCGAACCATCCTGTTTCAGTATAAAAATATCGTCGCCCATGCTGTTATTGGTAATGCTATTGCCTGCGCCGGGGTAAAAACTGGCTGTGTCCTTGAAGGTACCTATGGTATAAATATTTCCCCAGGGATCATGGGCAATTCCATATGCCTGATCATCATTATTACTTCCAAAACCCTTTGCCCAGATAAAATCTGGTGTTTGTCCGAGTGTGTTGTACCCGGCGAATATCAGGCAGAGTGATATGTATAATGTGTAAAAGGTAATTTTTCTTGTCATTGTCAAATAATTTGGCGTTAAAGAAAGAGTGTTCGGGCTGCTGGCTACAGTATTTGCTTATATCGGTATGTGTTTGGCTTTTACGGCTTTATTGCCGGTAGTAAAAGTACTCCGGCATGGTGTTGGATGTAAAGGAATGGTGAGTTTATTGGAAAAATTACGTGTTTATACCCATATTTATATAATCAATTGTTGCTGAAGAATGTTTTCTGAAATGTTGCGCAAAGATTATATGGCTGGTTTTTAGCCGGCGGGCTGGGAGCGTTATCAAATGTCTAACCGCCAATATTTCAAATATGAATATTTTGGGTATTTTTGAAGAGGTATCGAAAAGGGTAACCGCGATGAAATCAATAGTTTGTATTTGTAGCTTTATCCTGGCCTTATGTTGTTGCGCATACAGCCCCGCGCAGATCAATACGGATAGAGAGTTGCTGCCGCATACATGGCCTTACAATATTCCGTTGAAGGATAGCCAGGAAATAGAATCAGCAATAGGGCTGCATTTTGCTGGCAGGATGATGGGGGTTGATAGTGCCGTACAGCTAATGCATTTGATTGAAAACCAATGCAAACAGATAAATTACGTATATGGGCGGATACGTGTGCTGGGTATGTTAAGCCAGGTTTATCTCCGATCGGCAGGGTATAGTAAATCTATTACAGCATTGCTGACTGCAGAAAAGTTATGCAACCAAAACCCGGACATGTATAAACTGCTGCCTTCAATTTATCAATGTATGGGCACTGTTTCGGAGCATCTGGGTTATACGCAGCAAGCCACGCGGTATTATCTGAAGGCCCTGGATGCCTTACAAAAGCATCCTGGTACGTTTACAGACGTAATGAATGTGTATAACAGTCTGGCCAGTGTTGTGCCAGACAAAAAAGTAGCCATGCACTACCTGGACGAGAGTTATCGACTGGCGGAACAGAAAGGGAAGACCCGGCTCATGGGTATAGCCCTGCAAAATAAATCGATACTTTATGAAAGATTGGATGATACGGTTAACGCCTCCCGGGTTATTGAAGAATCGTATCAGTTAGCGCTAGAACATACAGATACATTTTTGCGCTATATGGCTCATGTACGCTGGACGTACAATTATTTACACCGTGCAAAACCCGTTATTGCGGCCGAACACCTGCGGAAAGCTGCGGCTTTTAAAGGTAAGCTGCGGCTGAACCTGTTTGAACAGAATGCCTACCAAATGCTATCTGGCGATGTAGCCTATCATTTAAAGGACTATAAAGGTGCTGCCGGCCTTTTATTACAGGCGCTGGAAACGGCCAGGCAATACGGCCTGAAGGAGCAAGAAGTACGCATTTATAATTCGCTGTCGCAGATATACCAGGATGCCGGTATGCCACAAGAAGCAATCACCTTCCAAAATCAATATGTAGACTATCTGAATCGTATATCGAACGAGAAAATTGCCCAAGGTGTAAGCCTGATGGAAATACAGTTTCGCACTAATGAAAAAGATAAGCAATTGCAGATACAGAAAATGGAGACGGCAAAACGCAATAACCTGCTTTGGGCTGTTAGTCTTTGTACATTGTTGCTGATCATCCTGTTTGTTGTTTATTACCGGTCTGTGCGAAGTAAGCAAGGGCTCTTGCAAAAGGAACAGGAAATAGCTACAATGAAAGCCCTGGTTGCAGGTGAGGAAATAGAAAGGAAACGCATATCGGAAGAATTGCATGATGGCGTGATGGTGCGCTTTTCTTGTGTGAAAATGAGTCTGGCCTCTGCTATAGACGATATACCGGAGCAATACAGGGGCAGGGTGCGGCAAGCCATGTATCAATTGGATGACGCTACAGCCGAGTTACGGCAATCGGCGCATAACCTGATGCCGGAGCTTTTGTTGAAAGAAGGACTGGAAGGTGCTTTGAAATATTTTTGTGAATACCTGCATCGGTATATCGGGGTTGTGTATCTGCAAAACGCGGTACTGCCGGCGATATCGGCGCCACAACAGCTAACCTTGTTTCGCGTGGTGCAGGAACTGGCACAAAATGTTCTGAAACATGCAATGGCTCAGCAGATTATTATACAAATGGACTACCTGGAGGACCGGCTTTATATTACGGTAGAAGATAACGGCATTGGCTTTGACCCGGTAGAAGCAGCCGCCCGGGGGGGGATGGGACTGCGTAATATCGAGGCCAGAATCTTATCTTTGGGAGGTACTCTGACTGTCGACTCTGAAGTAAGCGCCGGCACCAGTATCACTATAGAGATGGACCGGGCAAGCCTGGAAAACTAAATAATTATGGCAATAAATGTTGCAATAACGGATGATCATCCCCTGGCCATAGCCGGGTTGCGTGATATTCTTAATAAAATACCTAATATCCGTGTTACCGAAGCTTATCATAATGGGGAAACACTGCTGAATGGATTGCAAGAAACGGTACCGGATGTACTATTGCTGGACCTTAAATTACCGGATTACGAGGGTATAGCGCTGATGGAGATTATTCGAAAGCAATATCCGGCACTTAAAGTAATTGCTATTACCAGTCACGACGCACCTATTTATGTTAAGTTAATGATACAGGCCGGTTGTAATGGTTACCTGCTGAAAAATACGGATATTGATCATTTAAAACTTGCCATACAGGATGTTTATTACGGTAAAACATATATCGACCCCTTGTTAAAAGATGAATATAAGCACAAAGCGGTTCTGGCAGGTGGAAACAGTAAAGATAAACCTATTTTGACCCGTCGGGAATCGGACGTATTACAATTGATTGTAGAGGAATATACTAATAAGGAGATTGCAGACAAGCTGTTTTTGAGCCTCCGTACGGTAGAAAAGCACCGGTTTACATTATTGAATAAGTTTGGCGCTAAGAATACGGCGGGGCTCGTTAAGCATGCCCTGGAGCTTGGTTTTATTAAATGAAATCTGAAGAAAGTATTATGTACCAGGTATTATGTATCAGGTATTGTGTATTGTGTGGCTGTATTAAGTAAAAGGTGAAAAGGCAAACCCAAAAAGTTACAACAAGTTGATAGGTAATTAATTATGGATAAATAGGCCGAAAAAGTACGTTTGACATGACACCCATCGGCCGTTGGGGAACACTGTTTTACCTGTTCATCATGTTTGCTACAGGTAGTGGGCATTTAAGCTGTCGTTCCTGTTTTGGGCTCTTCGTCATTTTGACATTTCGTGGAACCTTGGCGCCTTGCTAAGGAACCTTGACGCCTTGCTAAGGAACCTTGGCGTCTTGCTAAGGAACCTTGGCGTCTTGCTAAGGAAC
>JBEBWN010000115.1:0-10498 GCA_040392235.1 Taibaiella helva
AAATGCCGTTCAGGTATGTCGAGATGGTCAGGTCGCTCAGCAAGGAAAGGTTGGCCACCCCATTGCGCGATAGGACGAACCCGGTAACAGTACCGGCAGCATAGGCAGTATTACTTTTAATACGGATACCCTGCGCGCTAAGGAGCGATGCTATATTTCCCCAGTCGGCATAGGATTCCAGGTTGTTATCGACAACCTTTTGCAAATCGTTATAAGCTGATCCGAGACAGATCTGGGTGGCGCAGACGCTGCTACCCGTAAGTGCGCCAATCTGGACGTCCTCTCCTGAAATAGGTCTGTAGCATTCCTGTGCCGAAGCCGGGGCAGAACACAGGAAAACGCCGGAAAGCAGGGAAAGGCTATAGCTAACCTTTCGCAGCCCTTTGTACAGTGTGGTGTGAAACATTCTCATAAGTGTACTTGTTTAGGTATGATGGTTAAAGAAAAACTTATTGCGTACCGAACATAGCAGGCCTGAGCCTTGTTAAGGTTCGAATTAATAAACTACTATTGATTTGAATATATCTTGTAGTTAAATTTGTATTGATTAGGCTCGGGGAAACTGCCGTTTCGAAATAGGATTGTCTTTGCTGCAGGAGCAGGTCGTCCCGGTGGTTAAGCCAATGGAAGTAGTTATTTTCTCAAAAAGTAGAATTCTGTCATAGGTTTTTGCTGGGTTTTAAAAAAGCATAGAATGAATATGGGTCATGCACTATATTATCGTAATTCTGAATATAATCTTCCGAACGAAGCTCTATAGAAACGGAATATCGATTTATATGCAAGGTAAATAAAGACGAATATGGTTGTAGTATAAGCAAACCATAACTAGTATATTTACTAGTTATAAACTAGCATTTGTTGTGTTTTAACTTGTATTTCTGATCTTGAACAAATTGCATTGTTAGTTTTGTATGTTTTTTATCAAATTCATATTAATTTAATATTTTGTTGAAACATATTTAAAAGCCCTCTTTCACATGGTAAAAATATTAATTGTTGACAGTTCTCCTATTTTCAGGCTGGGGCTTAAGAGCTTTTTGCACTCAAAAACTGATTTTACCGTGGCTGGCGAAGCTACTTGTGGTGCGGAGGCTATAAAAATGTCTCTTCTACATAGTTTTGATATTATTTTATTGGAAATCAGTGCACTCCGTGAAGAGAATGTAGAACTGGTGATCCGCGAACTGCTTTTAAAGAAGAGTTGTAAGGTGATAGCGCTCTCCTACCAGGAAACTGAGGATGAGATTATGAAGGTATTGAAGGCTGGCTGCAATGGCTTAGTATATAAATCGGGCGATGTAGAGCAATTGGGTCTGGCCATAGAAAAAGTAATCTTAAACCAGGACTATTATTCGAAGGAGGTAGCAGAAGTTGTTTTTAACCGTTTTGCACGGGGGAACCCGCAAATTAAGGCTTTGCTGAACGTACCTTATTTTTCTGAACGTGAAACGGAAGTGATCAAGCTGATCTGCATGCAAAAGACCGCTAAGGAAATAGCTTTGAAATTAAATATCAGTGAAAAGACAGTCGATTTTCACCGCCAAAAGATTATTGGAAAAATGGGGGTTAAAAACATAGTGGGGGTGGCCATATATGCGATCCGGAAGAATATTGTAAACATTGACGAAATAGCCGCCTTTTCTTAATTAAGAGCCTGTTTTGAAAAAGGGATACGGAAAAGTTATGGATATTGATTGAATGTAGAAATCTACTTTCTTTGAGTTGCACAATAAAAAAAAGAAATCCAACAGGTTTAACCGATGCCCAATGGGATAAAATCAGGAATAGTGCTTCAGGGGAGATGTAATTGCTCTGTTTTTCTCAATTCGTCTATGCTTACTGGTTGTTCAGGGTAGCACCTTTCTGGTCTTTCTCAATAAACCTGTTCGATACCCCTTTACCATTTCGCATTGTACCCGATACTGCCTGATGTTGTCCCGGAAGCGTTGTCCTATTCGTTGTCACTAACAGACGACATTATCTTCTTCTTTACGTTTTCGTCCCTTATCCGGGAGTCGGCTGGAATGGGGAAGGGAAAGCGTTCCTTCGGCAGCAAAATGTTGCCCTTCCGGACCAGCATTATATGGTTATAATTTGTTTTTGGCGGTACTTCAGGATCGTTCCATGGTACCGTGACGTCAGGTCGAAGTACGGTGAAATGCCTTGCGGGAACAAACCAAATTCGCCATGTACCGCCCCGCAGAGGACTGATACCTATCCGGGTGGCCGCATTACCGTACAATATGCGTCGGCACCCCTCTAATGGTGGCAAAGTGTAGCAGAACGTATTGCCTTGTTATTGATGACTATGCGTCTTTGCCCAAAACAGGGCAGTATCCTACTCATGCTTTATGGAATAAATTAAACAGGCGCTAAATGTTTGCTATTGTTAATTCCTGGGAGTGGCACGTCTGACCTGTTCACCCGGAACAGGAAATTCTTCCTTACGCTATTAAACAATAGTCTATGTACCTTTGTCTAAGGTATCATAATCGCATAATAATGAATAAATATATCAGTATTTGTCTGGCAATGGGTGTTGTGCTCCCCCGGGTGGTTTCTGCTCAAAATGAAATAGATGCCCTGAAATATGGCCAAACCAATTCGGCAGCAACGGCTAGAGCCATGTCATTGGGCGGAGCGGGAGGCTCATATGGGGCCGATTTTTCCTCTTTGGGTATTAATCCAGCCGGTATTGGCGTGTACAGAAGTTCCGAAATTATGTTCACGCCTGTGCTACGTATTAATAATATGAAAGGTACGTACCTCGGCACCTCAAATACTGATGAGCATACAAAGTTTAACGTAGGTAATTTTGGCTTGGTGTTCACCAATGCTGCGAAGGGAAAGAATTATGAAAGCCGTGACTGGAAATCATTTTCTTTCGGTTTAGGCTATAACCGTATTGCCGACTTTAACAAAGTAGGCTATTACGGTGGTACCAATACTGAAAGTTCTATTTCGGAGGTATTTGCAGCAGACGGAGTATATAACGGTACGGACGAGCGCCTGGTTCCGCCTCTTGGTTTCCTTGCCTATTATGGTTATCTGACAGACGAGTATCTATATGCATTACCCTATGAAAATATTATTAGAAATGGCGGTGCTTTGAACCAGTCGAAATCCTGGGAATCGAAAGGGGGCATCAACGAATGGACCATAAGTCTTGGCGGTAATTACCGGGAAAAATTGATGTTAGGTGCTACTATTGGTATTAACAGTTACAAGTATAACCGGTCGGTGACCTATTTTGAGCAGGATGCAACCGGCAACCGGAATAACGATTTCGATTATTTGTCCTATAACGAATATTTGTCGGTAACGGGCATAGGCATTAATGTAAAACTGGGTGGTATCTACGTTGTTAATGAATATCTTCGGTTGGGGGCCGCTTTCCATACGCCAACATGGATTGCATTTGATGAGATGTCGGACTATAACATAACTACCAATACGGAAGGATACAAGGCTAGTCTTGGTGAACCAGATGTTAATCCTCTGACTTATGTAGAACCGGCCAACGCCTATACTTTCAACTACTCGTTACGCACACCATGGCGTGGTGTTTTGAGCGCAACGGCTTTTATGGGAAAGTACGGATTTATAACAGCGGATTATGAATATGCCGCGTATAATTCCATGCGCTATAATTATGACAGCGATTATGCTGATGCCGAACGAAATGTTAACCAGGCTTTGAAGGATACATATAAAGGGTCGCATAACTTCAGACTTGGCATCGAAGGGCGCATGGATAATTTTATGGCCAGGTTAGGCGCATCTTATGCCACCAGCCCCTTTAAAAATGCAGACCTGTTCAACGGACAGCAGATGAGCTTTTCTGCCGGCGTCGGAGCCAGGTTTGGCAGTTTTTTCGTTGATTTAGCCTATGTACATTTTGTGCAGAAAAACTCAGAATTTGGCTACCCCATGATTGTTAAGGAAGATGAAACGCTCGGCATACGGAAAATACCGGTAGGCATAGCGGACGTGCGATATGCACATAATCTTATTGCGTTGACCTTAGGCGTTAAGTTTTAGTTTTCATAGATTGATTGACGTATCTCGCGGAGATTTTTTAATTTCCGCGAGATTTTTTATTTCTACCTTTGCGGCATGCAATTATTAGACGGTAAAAAAGTATCGGAAGAGCTACTGGCCGAAATAGCTGGAGCCGTAGAAAAGCGTAGACAAAGTGGAAAAAAAACGCCTCATCTTGCAGCCATTCTTGTTGGTGCAGATCCGGCCAGCGAAACGTATGTAGCTTCAAAGGTGAAAACCTGCAACCAGATCGGCTTTGCCTCTACACTACTTCGCCTGGAAGCGTCAACGACAGAAGAAACACTTTTGCAACATATCCGTCAATTTAATGCTGATGCAGATATCGACGGTATATTGGTGCAGCTTCCTTTACCCGGACATATCTCGGAGGAAAAAGTGATTAATACTATTGATCCGGCCAAGGATGTCGATGGCTTCCATCCTGTTAGCATTGGTCGCATGGTACTGGGACAGCCTACTTTTGTGTCGGCCACGCCCAATGGTATTATGCTTATGTTGGAACACTATAAGATCAATACGGAAGGTAAAAACTGCGTTGTGATCGGCAGAAGTAATATTGTGGGGACACCTATGAGTATTTTGTTAAGCCGCAACAGCAATCCAGGTAATTGCACAGTGACTTTATGTCATTCTAAAACGCAGGATTTGGAGGCTATTTGCCGCAAAGCCGATATTATAGTAGCCGCTATAGGCAGGCCCAATTACGTAACAGCCAATATGGTTCGCGAAGGTGCTATTGTAATCGATGTGGGCATTAACCGCATAGAGGATTCTTCGCGGAAGAGCGGATTCAGATTAGTTGGGGATGTGGATTTCGACCAGGTGGCTTCGAAATGCAGTTATATAACACCAGTGCCGGGCGGCGTGGGAAAGATGACGATCTGCGCTTTAATGAAGAATACCCTGCTGGCTGTACAAGATAAATAGTATGACTAAGAGAGAAGAACAGGGAACGGATATACGGTATCCGGTGATGGAACATTTTTATACTTTACAAGGCGAAGGCTTTTATTCCGGGCAGGCGGCTTATTTCATTCGCTTAGGTGGTTGTGATGTGGGTTGTGTGTGGTGTGATGTAAAGGAAAGCTGGGACGCGGACCGTCATGCACAATTTGATCTGGCCACGATGAAGACTTGGGTAGAGCAGCATCCCGGAAGAATTATTGTAATTACCGGCGGAGAACCGTCAATGTATCAGTTAGAGCCTATCACTAATGTTTTCAGAGCGGCAGGCTGGCGAATGCATATCGAAACCTCAGCCTCCAGTCCGCTTACCGGCACCTGGGACTGGGTTACACTTTCGCCAAAGAAATTTAAAGAACCACTGGAAGAGAATTTGCTGCTTGCCGATGAGTTAAAAATTGTCGTTTTTAATAAATCCGATTTTAAATGGGCAGAAGATTATGCTGCCCGGGTAAGGCCTGATTGCAAACTGTATCTACAACCTGAATGGGATAAACGCGAGGTGATGACACCGCTTATTATAGAATATATACAACAACATCCGCAATGGCAGTTATCCCTTCAAACACATAAATATATTAATATTCCATAAGTATATTTCCTTTATATGACATTATTCCAAGCTATCATTATTGCCATTGTAGAAGGCCTTACCGAATTTATTCCTATTTCCTCTACGGCGCATATGATTTTCACCAGTACGTTTCTGGGTATTCAGGAAGATGAATTTGTAAAAATGTTCCAGGTTTCTATCCAGTTTGGCGCTATACTGGCCGTGGTGGTGTTGTATTGGCGTAAGTTTCTGAATTTTGGTAACCTGAATTTCTATTTGAAGCTGGCCTGTGCGGTAGTACCGGCCCTGGTTTTAGGCTATTTATTTGACGATGCAATAGAAAGCGTTCTGGGTAATCCTTTACCAATCGCCATTGTTATGGTAATCGGGGGTATTTTTCTACTGTTTATTGATAAGGTGTTTGTACATCCGCGTATTCATGACGAGAAAGAATTGCCCATACCCCGCGCTGTAGCTGTCGGTTTTTGGCAATGTCTTGCAATGATGCCGGGAGTAAGCCGCTCGGCTGCCTCTATTATTGGTGGCATGCAGCAAAAAATGAGCCGTTCGGCTGCGGCAGAGTTTTCTTTTTTTCTGGCGGTTCCCACAATGCTGGCGGTAACCGTATATTCAATTTTCTTAAAGCATTGGCACGTAGATGGTGTTGAGCGGAAGGGCTATGAAATGATCACGGAAAGCAGCCAAAATATGACGGTTTTTCTTATTGGAAACGTTGTCGCTTTTGTAGTAGCAATGCTGGCCATCCGGTTCTTTATTACTTTTTTAAAAAAGTACGGGTTTAAGATATGGGGCGTTTACCGGATTGTTGTGGGTCTGTTTATTATCGTGCTGTTACTTACCGATACGCTTTAAAAAGCAAGGCGCTGATTAAAAGTAAAAAAGCGAAACCAATAGCGATCTGGTACTGATATCTGATATAGTAGAGATCGATATGATGCTGGCAATATAAGCCAGGCGCGAGATGAAAAAAGAGGGCTTTTGAGTGATTACTCAAGCCCTCTTTTATATAAAGCAAGAAGAAGCTTTTCCTGTTGAGGCGTTACAATACGTAAAATCGCTTTTCGTTTTGCTCTGTTAAATGGCCATAGTCTGTTTTAGACTGTATGCGTAATACCTGTTTTAAATCGCGTTCGATATTTAGCGCAATAGTGGTTACTGGTGTATCGGTAGGTTTGTTCTCGAAAGGGTCTTGTAAGTGCACAGACATTTTTTCAATTAACCAAAAGGTTGAAGCAATTGCGACAATTAAAGGCATCATTACCCAACCGAAGTGTTCTATGAGCGCGAAAGGCAACAGCATGAGAAAAAGGTTCATAGCCCAATGCAGGTAAAGACCATAGGTAGAAGGGAAGATGGTATTTTTAATACGCTCACATTTACCCATGTGGTCGGAAAATTTAGTCAGTGTTCTGTCCAGTTCTACGTGCTGATAGGTGTTGATCCAGCCGTTATCCAGCGCGTTTTTGATGTCGCGGGCCTGCAGCTCCAATATGGCCATAGGTACGTTGTCGTATCTTTCTATGAACTCCATGTCTTCTTTCGATAACCAAGACGAAAGGTTCCGGACGTTTTTCCTTTTTCGCAAGGCTCTGCCCAGTGCATGATTCCAGGCTATTTGCCGGTTAATTAAGATGTGCTCCATCCGGGAACGTCCATCAATGTTATAATCGTTGTTGATAAAAGTTGATACCTGTCTGGCCCAGGAGCGGGAATCATTTACAATACCTCCCCAGATTATCCGGGCTTCCCACCACCTGTCGTAAGCCTGGTTGGCCCTGAAGGCCAGCAGCATGGATATTACCGTTCCCAAAATCATAGGCACAGAGAGTGGAATGGTCATGTTCCAGTTAAAATAGCTGCTAACCACGAAAATGGCAACGACATATAACGTAATTAGTACGATTTCTTTCTTGATTTTCCCTAATACGTAACGTACGGGTATTTTTCCATCTAATAACATAAGCTTCTTTTTAAGGGTTACAGACCGGAACTAAACTAGACCAGTATTTCTGCAGAAACATGTTCCTGCACGGTGTTCTTGTGTTTTTGGCCCGTTGTAACTGTTTCGTAGTATAGGGGTACTGCTGCATTTTTAAACAGCAGATGCATATCCTGGCTGTGTGCCGATATCTCTTTGAAGCGGTAGGTCTTTGCAAAGAAAACAGCGCAGATGTTGCGGTGTTCCAGGAAGGACTTCAAATACTTCCTGCTTTCCCCATAATAGATTTCAATCTTTATCCTTGCCAGGACCGATTCGTATTTGTTTTTAATAATCTCGCAGGCATCCATAAAATCCTGGTCGTAGAGGTTGCCTACATTTAATCTTTTTGATATAAAAAGAAGATCGGAAATGGAATTGCTGCTTCTCAGTGCATGTATGAGGTATATGTTTATCCGTTCATCAGGATACTTCGCTACTACATTATGAATGATATCCAATGAAGGGATCGAAAAATCGGTTGGAACTACTACATTAACCATAAGACAATTTTTTGTGATTACTAATGATAGTACAAAATTGCCTCAGTGCTATTAGAGAGACCTAATAGCGGGATAAAAAGTGATTAAGTTTCAGATTAAAAAGAGATTAGTGTATTAAAATAAGATTAGAATGGTTGCTGTTGCTTGCAAATGGGAAAGGAAATCTGCACATTAGTGCCCTTATCTACCACGGAGGAAATTTTCAGCTCACCCTGATGCATTCGTATAATATTACGCGCCAGAGGCAACCCAATACCGTAACCTTTAATGCTGCCGGTATTAGATGCCCTGAAAAACGGGTCATAAATATACGGAAGTTCACTTTCCGGTATACCGATCCCTTTGTCTTTTATGGCAATGAAAATATGGGTATTGCTGGCGCCTATAGTTGTGGTAACAGTCCTGTTATCAGAGTATTTACAGGCGTTGAGTATAATATTGGTCAGTGCTAGTCGCAGCAGGTTTTCATTGCCATTAATGTTTAATTTATTATCGTCTTCGGGTAAAAGGGAATAGTCCATGTGAATGTTACTGCCCGGATATATCATATGTACAGCATTGACTGCATTTAATAACAACTCATCCGCACGTAAAATCTCCCAGTTCTGTTTCTTCCCGTCGAAGCCGGTCTGGGCCAGATTGAGCAGGCTTTGTATAATGGTTTTTAACCGTTCTGCATCATGAAGAATGATTCTTATGGCCGACCGGTAGTCTTCCTGGCTACGCACTTTATTTAATGCTAGTTCAGCTTCTCCAATAATGGACGTTAACGGTGTGCTCAATTCATGAGAGGCATTACTGACAAAATTGTTTTGCGATTCAAAAGAGGTTTCCAGCCGGTCCAGCATATTATTGAAGGTACGCGCCAGGTTGCTGATTTCATCAGAACCTTTCCCGACAGCCAGGCGCAGGTGCAGGTTTTCGGTATTGATCGCCTTCACCTTGCCGGTCATTCTTTTTATAGGCAAAATAATCTGCTTTGAAAAGAAATAGCCGAGGATGAACAGGATGAGGGTGGCAATTATAAAGCCGATAAATAGAACGGTTCGTAAATAGGTAAGTTGCTGGCTGATGGTTTCGTTAATAGCTGAGACTATCGCAACACTTTTTGTGCCGTTATTTTCATAGAGAACACCTGCATAGAAGGTGTTTTTATTTTCGTGGGTTGCTTTTTTTAGGTCGAGGAGCTCAAGGTAGAAGGTTTCGGGCAAATCCAGATTATCGAAGCGTATACTGCTGACGGTTTCAGTGTCTATTTCTTTAAAGTATTCCTGCTCGTTCGATAATTTTTCCAGGTGTATATTGCGTATATCATTAATGACATCACCGCTTTTGTCGTTTTTAGAGGTCATGTATTCTGCAACCATAACAGCCCTTATGTCCAGCCGCTTATAAAAATCGCGGGAAGTCATGTCTTTGGTGAAGATGTAGACCAGCATATTCAGCAACAGGATCAGCAATGCCGTGATAATGGTATACAGTATCGCGATCTTATATGGGGTATTGATTATTCCTTTTTGCATACCGGTACTTTTTAATGGGAACTCTCTTTCATCACATAGCCCATACCGACAACGGTATGGAGGAGTTTGGGCTCAAAGCCTTTATCTATTTTTTTGCGGAGATAGTTTATATATACATCCACAACATTGGTATTCATGTTAAAGTCTATACCCCAGACAAATTCCAGGATATGCATACGGGAAACCACTTTGTTGGTATTTTTCATAAAATACTCCAGTAAGCGGAATTCGGTAGCGGTAAGCGTGATATTTTTACCCTCCCGCTGTACCTGCTTGCTATCCAGGTCGAGTTGCAGGTTGCTAAATCGTAGTATATTAGTTTGTTCTTCTTCTTCCTCTTTAGCCTTTTTTTTGCGCCGCCGGAAGAGGGTACGCATACGGGCCAGTAATTCGGCGAATTTGAATGGTTTCACAAGGTAATCGTCTGCACCGCTGTCGAGACCAGATACTATATTTTCGGTAGATCCCAAAGCGGTGAGCAGCAGGATGGGCGTATCGTTGTTCCGGGAACGGATGGTTTTGCAAACATCAATACCGTTCATATTGGGGAGCATAATATCCAGCACGATCAGGTCGAACGCATGTTGAGTGGCCATTTCCAGTCCTGAAGCGCCATCCATAGCTACGGATATTTCGTAGCCTTCTTCTTCAAGGCCCCGTTTCAGGAGGCTGATTACATTTGCTTCGTCTTCTATTACCAGAATCTTTTTCATAAACGGAACGGATTCCCGAAAATAACGATATTGAGCGGTTTTTCGGGAAACGAGAATAACTAAAAGAGCCGGCTATGCACTATTAATCCAATATTTTTTTTTCTTTCGCTGCTTTTAGCAGCCCCAGTGAGTTTTTGACATCAAATTTCTGCAGCAAACTTTTGCGATGGTTATCGACA
>JBEBWN010000116.1:0-10469 GCA_040392235.1 Taibaiella helva
TCAACTCCCCGATGCACTGATGAATACTGTGGGCTCAACGGCTCTGATTACCTATACTCCTAAAGAAGTGGATTCCGGTCAGAATTTTCATTTTTATTTTGAAGTAGAGCAGGATTTATTCAGTCTGCTCAACCCCAAAATTCAGATTGCGCCCGGTACCATTGTTAAAGGCGATAAGGCCAGCAAGGGAACGCTTATTGTTACCCGTGGCAGTAAAATAGAAGCGGAAGGTACGGTAGATAAACCTATTATATTCACTTCCAATGAAGAGGTTGGCGGACGCAGGGAAGGAGATTGGGGCGGCATTATCCTGTTGGGCAAAGCCCCGGTGAATCCTGATGGCGGTGAAGCTAAAATTGAAGGTGGCTTAGTGGCTTCTCAAACAGACAAGGAGAAGGAATATATCTGGTTCGGTGGCAGTGACGCCAATGACAATTCCGGGATATTGAAATATGTACGTATTGAATTTGCTGGTATTGCCTATACCCCGGACAATGAGATTAATGGGTTGACTATGGGTGGTGTGGGAGCCGGTACTACTATCAGCTATGTACAGGTTTACCGTTCCGGTGATGACGCTTTCGAATGGTTTGGCGGTACGGTTAACTGTGATCACCTGGTGGCATCTTACACCTGGGATGATGACTTTGATACGGATTTTGGTTACTCAGGAAATATACAATTCGGTGTCGCCCTTAGGGTTAAAACTATCGCGGACCAAAGCGGATCGAATGGCTTTGAGTCGGATAACGACGGAAACGGTACTACTAACAATCCTAAAACGAGAGCCATATTTTCAAATATGACGATAGTTGGACCTATTCAAGGACGCTCTGCCAGTGGTATCAATGCTAACTATCAGCATGGTGCGCAAATACGCCGCAATTCTGCCATGTCTTTACACAATTCCATTCTTATGGGCTTCCCGATTGGCTTGTATATCGACGACACAAAAGGCGAGCCCACTTCACAAAATGCGTCTGGTGGCCTTTTAAAATTTGCTCATAATATCATCGCCGGTTGCCCGACTCCTTTAAAGAAGAGCACAGAATCTTTTGACATTGCAGAATGGGTAGCTTCCAATAACAACCAAACCCTGGATAGTACACAGCATGTTAAATTGGTTGATCCGTACAAGTTCTCTGCTTCTGTATCATCGCAAGCCGGAAGACCTAACCTGCTGTTGGGAAGCGGCTCACCTGCTGCGTCTGGCGCCAGCTTCGATGGTTTGCCCTCCTTCTTTAACTCTGTAAACTATATAGGTGCATTTGACGGATCAAATGATTGGACAGCATCGTGGACTACATGGGATGCTGAAAATACAAACTATTAATCCTGATTTCTCTTTTACATTAAATAGCTCCTGGTAATCACCGGGAGCTATTTAATGTAAAAGAATTGTGAGTCAGGCAGGAGTACAACCCGCCTTCTGTAATAAATTCGTACATTAGCAAGATAAAAATTGGCGAATTAATTGCTTAGGCAAGTGAAACAGTTTAGACTTATCCTGATGAGAATATTATCCTTATTGTTGGTTGCATGTTGTTGGGGAATGTACGGTATGGGGCAACAACGAGTGGAGACCGATATTGCTCTGGCGAAGCAGTATATGGAGCAAAAGGAATACGAGAAGGCGATCCCGATCTTCAAAAATGCCTATGATTTTGCACCTTTTGACAAAAATATATATGATGCCTATCTGGAGGCTTTGCTAACGGCGCAAAAATATACAGAGGCCGAGAAACTGGTACAATATATGACCGGGATCAGAAGAGAAGATCCGATAATGTTTGTAGATATGGGACGGGTACTGGAACTTTCGGGCCAAAAGAAAAAATCTATAGAGCAGTATGAAGAGGCTTTAAACAGAATTAGTGGTGAAGATTATAGAACGAGGCAATTGGCTGACGCTTTTGCACATGTTGGTAATGACCGCTATGCAGTGAAAGTGTATGAGCGGGCAAGGCAACTGGTACAGAATCCATATATATATGCCACAGAGCTGGCACTGCTGTATGGAAAAGAGGGAAAGACGGACGAAGCAATCAACGCATTAATGGATGTTCTGGTATTGCAGCCTCATGTACTTGAAGACGTAAAAAGTTCTTTATTGCAAATAGTGAATAACGGGGAAAAGAAGATGGTGCAAATGCAGAAACTTATTATGAAGCGATTAAGCGCCCAGCCTGATAACCCGTTGTGGAATGAATTGAATACTTGGGTATTTACACAAAAGGGAGATTATAATGGTGCATTGATGCAAATAACTGCCTTAGATAAGAAGCTTGGAGAAGAAGGCGAAAGAGTAATCCAATTTTGCAAAAACGCTTATAAAGATGGACAATACGACGTGGCTTTACAGGGCTACGAATATGTACTGATGAAAGGAGAGGCCTCGCCAATGCATGAAAGCGCTCTTGAAGGTAAAATTGCGGTATATCAGGCCCAACTCCAGAAAAGCAAACCGGTGAACAAAATATTGCTCGAAAAAGTATTAAAAGAATATGCTGATTATTTTGGAATGTATCCCCAACAAAGTACCGGCATACAAATAAAGGAATACGCAATGGTGCAGGCCCGATACGCACATAGAGTGGATACAGCAATCAATATACTCGAATCCGTTATACAAGCACCGAACATGAAGAAAAATATAGTTGGAATATGTAAACTGGATTTGGGCGATTATTATTTATTGTTAGGGAAAGTATGGGATGCCTCATTGATCTATTCGCAAGTAGATAAGGCGTTTAAAGAAGATGTGCTGGGTGAAGAAGCACGGTTTCGCAACGCCAAGCTGGCTTACTACCGTGGTGATTTTAAATGGGCACAGGGGCAGCTTGCTGTATTGAAGGCTTCAACTACAGAGTTAATTGCTAATGATGCACTGGCATTATCAGTATTGATAACGGAAAACATTCCCGCCGACAGTAACCTGACCCCTTTACTGCGTTTTGCGGCTGCCGATCTGTTATTATTCCAGAATAGAACTGTAGAGTCAGACCAATTGCTGGATAGCATTGGCAGAGTATTCCCCGAATCCAATCTGCAGGATGATATTTATCTTTTGCGTGCTCAGATTGCCGAAGAAGAAGGACGGAATGCAGATGCCATTACTTATCTGGAGAAGATACGGGAAGGATACGGCCAGGACGTTCTGGGGGACGATGCCGTATTCCGCCTGGCAAAACTCTATGATGAAGTTTTGAAGGACAAAAATAGGGCACAGCATTACTATGAGCTGCTGATTACTGAATATCCTGGCAGCACCTATATCCAAACAGCAAGGACCCGATATCATCAACTAGGTGTAGGGGAAAACAATACCAAAGCCTTTTGATGAATTTATGATTTATGGTATTACCTCGTTGGTCGACATCGTCAGCGTTTAAGACGGTATTTTAGAATTTTTTGTAAGGAAGCCATGGCCTCTTTCAAAATTTCCAATTCCGTATCTGCTTCTTTCTTTCCTTTGCGGGTTAGCTTATAATATTTCCTGGTACGGCCATCAACAGTTTGTTCTTCAACGTCAAGGTAGTCGTTTGCTTCAAGTTTATGGAGAGTTGGGTATAGTGCTGCCTCAGTAATTTTGGTTTTGCCTTTACTGCCTTCTTTCACGGCACGGGTTATTTCATATCCGTACATTTTCCCGTTGTTGAGTAATAGTTGAAGGATGACTGTTCTGAGGCTACCTTTTATTATTTTGTTGCTTTCCATGATTTTTGTATAATGTTTTTAAAGTTTTGATAATTGGTTACAGTGAATAGCTATTCCAAATGTCCCACGAGGCTTCAGCCTGGGCAATAAGCATACTGTATCCGTTCTGGATAGCAGCGCCGTGCATTTTCCCTTTTTTCAAAAACAACGTTTCAGCAGGATTGTATATGAGGTCATACAAAAGATGACCGGAGCCGATATTCTCATATGGTATTTCGGGACAGCTATACACATTTGGAAACATACCTAATGGGGTTGTATTGATCACTAAAAGGTGATTTTCCAATGTGCTCTTGTCGACACTTTTGTAGTTATATCTTGTTGGGCTCTCAGTTCTGGACACAATCTGGTACGGGATGTTCAGCTGATGGAGTGCATAACAGACGGCTTTTGCGGCTCCGCCGGTACCCAGCACCAGTGCCTGCCGGTGGTGGGGCTGTAAAAGGGGCTCCAGGGTATTCCGGAAGCCTGCCACATCTGTGTTGAAGCCTTTGGTCCTATTGTTGTCAATTTTTATGCAGTTGACAGCGCCGACTGCAGCTGCTGTGTCATCAATTTCATCCAAGAATTGAAGAATTTCCTGCTTATAGGGAATGGTCACATTGAGTCCTTTAAGATCAGGTTGGTCCTTCAATAACTGTCTGAATGCATTTACAGACTCAATAGGAAAGGGAGAATAAATTTCGTCGATACCGAGGCGCAGGAATTTTTCCCGGAAATAATCCGGCGAAAAAGAGTGACTTAAAGGGTATCCGATTATACCGTACATATTTAATTAAATACTGTTTAAATGCTTCCGGTCCTTCCGCCGTCTACAGGGATACTGGTGCCATTAACGTAAGAAGCTGCCGGTGTAGCCAGGAATGCTGCAACAGCAGCTATTTCTTCCGGCATGCCAAAACGCTGCATCGGAATTTCCGACAACATCTCTTTTTCAACATCTTTAACAGTAACGCCTGTCTTCGCTGCTTTATTGTTGACGATGGTATCTAATCTGGCTGTAGCTGTCGCCCCCGGCAGAATATTGTTTACCGTAATTCCAAAAATGCCTAGTTCATTAGCCATGGTCTTGGCCCAGGATGCTACCGCACCACGGATGGTATTGCTGACGCCCAAACCTCTTAATGGAATCTTCACTGAGGTTGAAATAATGTTAATAATACGCCCATAATCGGCAGCTTTCATCTGCGGAATAACAAGTTGAGTAAGCAACTGGTTGCAGACGAGATGCTGTTGAAAGGCAGTAATAAAGGCGTCGGCGGTAGCATTGACAATTGGGCCTCCGGCAGGTCCGCCCGTATTGTTGACTAGTATATGAACAGGATTTGCTTCGATATGCTTGGCCACTACCGCAGACAGACTCACATAATCGTTGTAATCTACAACAAGATAGTGATGCTGTTGGTCATTAGGACGAGGCAGCTTATCTACTGCTTTTTGTAATGATTCTTCATTGCGTGCCATCAGGGTACAGCTGGCTCCCAGGTTGGCCAGTTCAAAGGCGGTGGCCCAACCGATACCCTGCGAACTTCCTCCAATTAAAGCATGTCTTCCTTCTATAGATAATTGCATAAAAATAATGGTAGTTTGTCTCTGTAATATATTGGTTCCGCCAAACTAACAATTCTATCGACATAGAATATGCTAGCTGCCGATTCCGGAATGGTTAGTGTCTCCACTGCCGGGATATGTCTCCCCGGATTTGCCGTCAGTGGCATACGGTGTACTCTGATATCTTACGAACATATATAGGTACAATACCCGTGATAATCGCATCAGCAACGGTTGTAGCAGAATAAGCATGCCAATGGTAATGCCCAGATACCAGAAAATGCTATTGTCTTTCCAGGAAAAGCCTACCAGAGTCGCATACCAGGCAATATTGAAAATGGCAATAGCCACCGACAGCCCATAACTGACATAACCTGTTCCATAATAGAACCCCACTTCGAGTTCCAGTTTCTGGCCGCAAACAGGGCAGTGCGTCGGCATATCCATCATATGCTTCAAAGGGAAAATGCTTTTATTGACATACATATTTCCCTTGCGGCAGTTAGGGCATTTCATGCCTAGTATACTGGTAACAAAATTGGGTTTCTCTGCCATTTGGGTAATAAATTTGCCAGCAAAGTTACCATTAATTGCCATTTTTGTATGATTTTTGCTTAATGACTAACAAATTGATACCATGGCAGAGGACCAAAGCATTGTCATAGGCAGCAAAGAAGAGCAGTACGAGACCTTGCTCCCCCAAGTTGAAGCTTTAATAAAGGCAGAAAGTGACCCCATTGCTAATATGGCTAATGTTGCGGCAGCATTGAAAACACAGTTCAACTGGTTATGGGTAGGATTTTACAGGATCGGGGAAGATTGTCTGATATTAGGTCCCTTTCAGGGACCGATAGCCTGTACGCGTATCTTAAAAGGAAAAGGCGTCTGTGGCAAGGCCTGGGATATGGCGGAGACTATAGTGGTGCCGGATGTTACTCTGTTTCCAGGGCACATTGCCTGCAGTAGCTTGTCCCGTTCAGAAATAGTAGTTCCGGTGTTGAGTGGGGGCAGTGTAAAAGCTGTCTTGGATGTAGATTCTGAAGCGCTGAATTATTTTGATGAAGTGGACAGGTATTATCTGGAAAAACTGGTAAGCCTGTTACCCGGGTTATAGCAATCCTGCCGTAAATGTTGCTATATTTAAAATTCTTATACAAAGAGCTTTTCTTCTTTTGATAAATGTACTGAACAATGCGTTACTGGTTACTTTTCTTGTTTTTGGCATTTCCCTCATTTGTTTTTTCGCACAGCGAACCTGTAGTTGCAGATACTGCTCGGTCTACTTTTCAGATCAGTATCCTGACCTGTGGTATGGGTTCCGAATTGTACGCGTCTTTTGGTCATACAGGCGTTCGTGTTGTCGATTATGTGACGGGGCGAGATGACGTATACAATTATGGCACTTTTAATTTCAGTGATCCTGATTTTTATTCGAAGTTTGTATCGGGTAAGTTGCTTTATTATCTAGATAAGAGTAGCTATAGTAATTTTATGGGAACTTATGTGGAAGAACGGCGCAATGTAAGGGAGCAGGTGTTGGCTCTGCCGGCTAAAGAAGCGGCAGCATTTGTCGCTTTTTTGGAATGGAATCTCTTGCCGGAAAACAGCAGCTATCCCTATGACTTTCTTTTTGATAATTGCGCTACCCGCGTCCGTGATCTGTTCCCTAAACTACTGGGCGAAGTATTTTATTTCGGTGAGAACCTTGAGGATAAGAAGATCAGCTACCGTAACATCATTAACCAATACCTGAGTCATAAACATTGGGAGCGTTTTGGAATTAACCTGCTGTTGGGAAGCCGTGTTGATAGTATTATGACTACGGAGGGTAGTATGTTCCTCCCAGAGTTCCTTTATAAAGGTCTGGTACATGCTCAATATAAAGGAAAGCATGTTGTAGCGGAGGAAAAAACATTGTTGGATCATAAGATCATTTTAAACAGATCATTTAACGGACCTATGTGGCTAATGGTAGCTATTTTAGTGCTGGTGGTATTGTCTTTTCATGTAAAATCTTTTTTTTATCTTAAATCCGTCGTGCGTTTCGTTATTTTGGCTGTCACAGGACTGTTGGGGCTCTTTATGATATTTATGTGGCTGGGTACAAATCACCAAAGTTGCGCTGACAATTATAATGTACTATGGGCCATTCCATTTAATATTATTACTGCGTTTTTTGCAGGAGGTAAAAGAAGCTGGTTGAAGATATATGCCCTTGCAGCGATAAGTTTGCTTATTGTGGCTCTGGCGGTACATGTAATCGGATTGCAACGCATGCCCTTAATAGAACTCTCACCATTGTTGATTTGCCTGATGTATATTTACGTTGATCTTTATAAAGCCAATGTTACACTAGCAACTTCTCCGGAAAATAAGCAGGCGCCAAACATATAACTATGATGCATTACACTGTTAAAGGTGAGGGGAGGCCCTTATTGTTGATCCATGGTTTTCCGAATGATGGCAGTGCCTGGAATAGCATTGTGCCTGCTTTATCCCATCATTTCCGGTTAATTATACCAGATCTGCCTGGAGCGGGGCAAAGTTCTTTGCCTGTTTCGGAATTAAGCTTACCGTTTATCGCGGAGGGTATAGTGCAGATCCTGGCCCGGGAGGGGCTTGGTAAGGTACTGGTAGCGGGGCATTCGATGGGTGGCTATGTGGCTATGGAGCTTGCATCAGCCTATCCCGGACATATTGCGGGGATTTCGCTGATACATTCGCTGGCTTCAGCCGATAATGACGTGAAAAAAGAAAATCGGAAGAAGGCTATTGCATTAATGCGCAAGGGAGAAGCCGAAAAAAAAATGTTCTTAAAGGGAATGGCTCAAAATCTGTTTTCGAAGCAGTATGCAAGAAGGCATCCAGAGGCTTTGCAACAAATAGAGGACAACGGAAGCCGATTGCCGGTCGAGACTCTCGCAGCATTCTACACGGCCATCATGAATCGCGGCGACAAGGTACAATTACTGGAACAATGCACCTTCCCCATCCAATGGATTATAGGCGACGAAGACACAGCCACGCCAATGGCAGATGCTTTACGCCAATGCAGCCTGGCGTCCATTAATGATGTGCAAATATATAGTCCTTGCGGGCATATGAGCTTTATGGAGATGCCTGACCGGTTGATTGACGATATAGTACAATTTGCGCGATACTGCCTTTTTTAAAAACGGCTATTATATTTCCAGCTTTAAGCAAATGTGAATGGCTGGAGATATTTTGTCCAGCTGTGTCAATCCGGTTACATTTGTTTAAGAAATGAAGAATGCAACTATAAGATTGATATTTGTTTTGGCGTTGTTGTCGTCTGTTGGCATCATCGCAACACAAATATATTGGGTAAAAAAAGCCTACGATCTGGAAGAGAAGGAATTCAACCTCAATGTCAACAATGGTTTAAGGAATGTGGCATTGAAAATATGGGAGATGAAAAAAATTCAACCCATGGTTTCTAACGTGGTGGAGCAGATTCAGCCGGAATATTTTATTGTACAAATCAATGTTCATATCGATCCTGACGTTCTGCAACATTTTCTGCGTGCAGAGTTTGAACAAAGAAATATCATTACAGATTTTGAGTTTGGACAGTACGACTGCGAAAATGATACCTTGTTCAGTTATCATTATGTGCATATGAGCGGGAGTAAAGAGTTGTTTGAACCACAAATGAGCTTTCCAAAGCTATCTAAAGAAAATTACTATTTCGGTGTTTTTTTTCCTCATCGTAAAAACTACCTGGCTTCTCAATTATCTATCTGGATACTATCTTCTCTGGTACTTTTATGCGTTCTCCTGTTCTTAGGGTATGTTGTATTTGTAATCCTAAAGCAAAAGCGATTAAGCGAAGTGCAGAAGGATTTTGTAAACAATATGACTCATGAATTTAAGACACCGCTCGCAACTATTCAGCTTTCGGCTGAGGTGCTCAAAAAACCCGATATTATACAAAATCCGCAGCGCCTACTGAATTATGCTACCATCATTGATAATGAAGCCTCACAATTGGTACTGCATGTAGAACGGGTTTTGCAGATGGCGCATGCCGATAAGAGCGAATTTCAGTTGAGAAAGCAATCCCTGGTTTGGCAGGAGCTAATAAAAGATGTCATTAATAGTTTTGAAAGCATTTTGCTTAAAAAAGAAGCGCTGGTGCACTTACATATGCCTGACGAACCGGTGGCCTATCTTGGGGATAAATTGCATCTGAAAAATGCAATCAGCAATTTAATTGACAATGCATTAAAATATGCGGAAGGAAATCCCGTTATAGATATATACCTGAAAGAAAATCATAAACAGATTAATGTAGAAGTATGTGACAATGGTATTGGTATTGAAAAAGCGCATCAAAAAATGCTGTTTAAAAAGTTCTATCGGGTTCCAACAGGCAATCTGCATAATGTAAAAGGTTTTGGACTGGGGCTTAACTACGTCCGGATCATTGCCCGTGCGCACGGAGGAGATATAATTTGTAATAGTAAACCCGGAAAGGGAAGTAACTTTATGCTTATCTTTCCTAAAAATTAAAAATCTAATCATATGCAACAACCTAAAGCAAAGATTCTTTTGGTAGAAGATGATAGTTCTCTTGGTTTTGTCGTTAAAGACAACCTGGAAGAAAATGGGTATGAAGTTATTTTTAGTTCGGACGGAGAGAGCGGTTGGCAACAGTTTATGCGTCATAATATTGATATTTGTTTGTTAGATGTTATGTTGCCCAAAAAGGATGGCATGACGCTTGCTACTCAAATCCGGAAGAAGAACGAAAAAATTCCCATTCTCTTTCTTACCGCTAAATCTATGGATGAAGACCGGATTGCAGGATTTAAATCCGGTGGCGACGACTATATAACCAAACCGTTTAACATGACAGAGCTTCTGTTGCGTATAGAGGTCTTCCTGAAACGCACCCAGAAGAAAACGAATGAGGGCACAGAAAAATTCCAACTGGGCTCCCTGACATTTGATTACAATAATTTGCTGCTTATTGACGGAAACCACAAACAGCAACTTACGCAAAAAGAGGCTGATCTGCTGCAATATTTATGTATGCACAGTAATGCTGTTGTGAAGCGTGAGGATATTCTGCTTAACGTTTGGGGAAAAGAAGATTATTTTTTGGGCCGGAGTATGGACGTATTTATGACCAAAATCCGGAAGTATTTGAAGAATGTCGAGGGTGTTGAACTGCAAAC
>JBEBWN010000117.1:0-10267 GCA_040392235.1 Taibaiella helva
GATGTTTTTGCCCTGCATTAAATTGGAGAATTTATACAGTTATTATGTTGAAATTAACTTTGATATAAGTTAATCAGCAAGCCCTAATCATTGTTTTTCATTTTTAAGGTTATATAACCAATGTTATAACTATAAATAGAGACTGGCAGGAATGATAGTGAAAGATTATCTACTACTTTTACCCCTGCCTGGTCAATAGTAGTTACCAAAGCCTTTTGAAAAGAGTTGCTTTTACAGAATTGCACTAAACTTTTCAGCTCTTGGGGTTTTTCAAAATAGCGGTTGCTCCATTTTATTTCCACACCCCATACCGGTTTGTACTTTTTATCATCCACCAACACCAAATCTACCTCCCCTTCATGCCTGCCATCTTTCCAACGTGCATAGGTTAAATCTAATTTCTCCCGGTGCATCCATTGTGAGAGTACTGCTGTTTCTATCATATTGCCCATTTCACTGTCGGTCTCGGTAACGGGAGAAAACAGGGCCGTACGCAACGAAGGATTAGTTAAGTACACCTTAAAGCTGGTTATTCGCTTCAGGCGTTTTGCATTTATATCCACTTTATTCAATACTTTTATAAGAAATGCAGCCTCCAGGTATTCTAAATATTTTTTGAGTGTATCTTTTTGTATGCCGCTTTCCTTACTCATTGTTTCATAAGAGAACTCATTGCCTGTGTTGTAGGCAATATAGGTGAAAAACCGGTTGAGTTCCTGTACGTCTTTTATGCCGTACAGACTGGGCAGGTCACGCAACAGCACTTTGTCCACAATATCATTTTTTACATACCGGCCCATATCCCCCTGTATTTTTTCCGACAGCACGACTTCCGGGTAGCCTCCAAAATTCAGGTAATGTACAAACTCTTTATTGAGTACTTTTATATCGTGTGTGAGACAATACGGTATCTCCTTTTTACCATAAGTGATATTACCATCATAAATAAGATGGTCCATCTTTTTAAGATGAAGATATTCCTGGAAAGTAAGCGGTGGCAACATAAAATCGGTAAACCTGCCTGCGCCGCTCTCTGTACTGTGCCACTTCAGCGCAGCAGCAGCCGAGCCTGATACAATGAATTTAGTGTCAGGATAAGAATCAACCAACACTTTCAGGTGGCGCTCCCATTCTTTGAGATATTGTATTTCGTCAAAGAAAACATAGCAATCGTCTAGATTACTTTGGTTAAGCGATTGCTTGCAGAGCGTTAAAATGTCTTCCAGGCTTAAATGCACATAAATAGGATTATCTATGCCTATAAAGAAAATCTTTTGCGCATTTACATTATCAGCCAGTAGTTGCTGAATACTGTGAAACAGCATAACCGTCTTTCCTACGCGTCTTGGCCCCATAAGCACCAATGCTCTGCGCACACTTTTCTCGGTTACATAAGAATAAAACAATTTAAAATACAGGCGTTTTTCCATGGCACTATACGTTTCCGGTATTTTTTTGTTTATCCACCATGGGTTTTCATAACGTAAGCGCTCTATTATTTTTTCTGTTGGAATAAGATTTAATCTGCTCATAAAATCTTTTATTTATATCAAAAATATAAAAATAGATAGATTTTAAACTACTTATTAGTACATATAGTTTAAAATTAGCAGATTTTTTAATGATACAAAGCTTGTTTGTAAATATCTGGCTCATTCAAAATAATACTGTATATACTGGCGGCTGGCTTTTAATCAGGTAAAAGAACATCCCGGCCGGTTGCTGAAAAGACGTATGCCTATTGTCTTAATTGGTTGTTTGAGAAGCCAAAAAAGAGACACGGACTTGTTGAGTGATTTTATAGGTCGGTCTATACGCTGCTTACGATAAAATGATACAATTAGAGCTTCCAACGTACAGTATCAGGCCTTGGAAGTAAGATGCTAAATACTGTAAATATAGCAAACTTATTATGCTGATGCCCTGCCTTGGCAAAGTGGTGTGATCTGTTAAAGATGCCTTTACCCGATACTGTCGTCAATTGACAGAATGAAAAGGTGGAAGAAGGCGGACATTTTATAGTAAGTGAAAAACCAGAAAAAATTAAAACTAGATAAGCCCCTGTATTTGTGCTGTTTTTATCAGCTGTGCTATATTTTTCACTTCCAGTTTAAAATAAATGGACAAACGGTGGTTCTCAACCGTACGATGGCTTAAAAATAGTTTCTCCGCTATATCATAATTATTATCCCCATCACATAACAGTTGTAATATTTCCATTTCTCTTTTGGTCAGGCGGGCATCGGTTTCTTTTGCGGCTGGCAGAACGGATGCCAACATTCGTTCGCGGATCATAGGCTCTACATAGATTTGTCCCTTGTACACCTCCACTATGGCCTGCTGTAGCAGCCCGGGCTGGATACCCTTCGTTGTATAACCATGTATTCCCTTTTTTAGAAGGTCCCTGATCACAAAAGGGTTATCTATGCTGGATATGACCAGGATTTTGAGTTGAGGATATTGTTGCTGTAACTGAGGAAGCAGGGTAATGCTGTTCAGCCCGGCTAAATGAATGTCGAGCAGCAGTACATCAGGTATCTGCTGTTGTAAGCCTTGCATTAAAGATGCGCCTGTATGGTGCCGTTGAATGATGTGGATATCTTCATAGGCCTGCAGCATATTGCATATGCCGGTTACCACCATAGGATGATCATCGGCTATAGCTATTGTAATCATTTTGAGAACTGGTCTTCAATTTTTTTATTGAGATCGAATTCCAAATATACGGAAGTTCCGGCCGGCGCGTGCTCTTCTTCCATTTTCCCGCCTAATAACTCCATGCGGCAACGGATATTATACCAACCAATTCCTGTATGTAGTCTTTCCTGCACCATTTCTTCCTGCATTGTACTGTTATCATCGAGCGTAACCTGGAAGTGATGGCCCTCAGAACGGAACTGGACCAATACATGTGTCGCATTCGAATGTTTAATAATGTTGAAGATAAGCTCCTGTAGTATACGGTATACATGCAGTTCATAAGCAGCCGGCAAAACAGGGGGCTCTCCGATCTGCAGGAATTCAATAGCTACCTTACTACTTTGGCTCAGGTTAATACAAAAGCTTTTTACAGCGGCTACGAGACCTATTTGTTCCAGGATGCCTGGCATCAGGTTGTGTGATGTATTGCGTAGCTCCCTTATACCTTGTTCCAGTTGATCAAGTGCTTCGGTATAACCGGAGGTGTTACGGATAACTTCATGCTGTGCCGATAGCGCGCTCAGGTTCATTCGTATTGCAGACAGCTGGCTTACTATGCCGTCATGCAATTCCTGGGCCAGACGCTTCCGCTCTTGTTCTCCACCTACCAGCATGCCTTTCAACTTCTCCATTTTTACGTTTTGCTGCTTTCTGAATAGGAGCAGGGATAAGGTGCCTATTAGTAAAAATGCGACTAGTCCGATTGCTCCCGTTAGCAGGTACTGCCGTTGTAACGAATTTTGCTGCCGGAGAAGGGTTACCTGGTTCTCGGCTATCACTTTATCTTTGCCAGCCAGGTTGTATTTTGCCTGAACCGAAGCAATACTGCGGGCAATGGTCGTATTCATAATTTCCTGCTGTCCGGCAAGGGCAAGGGTCTTATAATAAGAAGATTCCCGGTAACGCCCTATGCTATCGTAGCATTTAGCCAGGTTATTGTAATTGTTGACCAGCCGCAATTTATCACCACTAAGTTCGCTCAACCGGAGGGATTGTTTGAAAAAAGAGATCGCCCGCGCGAATGCCCCTAAATGATATTGATATTCACCTAATATGAATTGGTAAGTGTAATCTGCTTTATTTATCGCATCATGCTTAAAACTTCTTCTGGCCGAATCAATATAATATCCTGCCAGGTGCACATCGCCCTTGTTGCACATGGTATGGAGCGCCATCGATAAATACACTTTCTGCATAGACTGGCCTGCTCCCTCCGCTTCCTTGTATGTCAGGGCCTTGCGCCAACAGGTCATCGCTGTATCATACTGTTTCTTCGTCTGCATAAAATAATTTCCGATATTGTGGTACAGACTTCCTAAGTTAAAAGAATCCTTGGTTGCCAGTGCCAGTGCAAGCCCCTTTTCTAAATAGGCAATATCAGCGTCGATGCTGTAGCCGGACGCGGTGTTGACAAAGCCGGCATTATCGTATAACATAATAAGCATGGGCGTATCCGGCTTCTGTTGTGACTCTGCTAAGGAAATAGCTTTAAGGTAATAGAAAAAAGAAGAGTCATAATTGGATACTTTGCCATAAAATGACCCCAGCAAATTATAAAGCATCACCAGGTTCTTGTCCCGCAATTCCTTATCCTTTATTTTATTACAGGCAGTTATACTCAGGAATAGTGAATCTTTACCGATTGTAAAGCGATCAAGCCTGAAATTAAGTATATATATACCCATTAATGCATCTACCAACCCTTCATGATAACTTATATGGTCGCTCATAACGGCGGCTTTCCGTGCTAAACTTATGGCGCTGTCTGCTCTTGTTAATACGTCGCTGCCTGTATCTTTCACCAATAACTGTGCCTGGCGTAAATACTCATGGACAGTTGCGGTATCATCAGTGCCAACCGGATAACTGGAAAAAGTATATATTTCCTGATTACCTTTCTCCGTTCTCTCGGTTTGTTTCTTTTCGCGACTACAACCAGTCACTATACAAGCCAGGATCAGGGAAATCAGCATACCTAAGAACTGCCTTTGATTAATCATATTAAACATTAGGACAATGTACTCAATTTTAAATCTAGGGGAAAATCCCTAGGTAAGTATAATCAAATGTACAGACATTTGGCACAAATAACTGGTTTTGCAGCGCTATTTTACTCCTGGCTTTACCTGGGTGATATGCGATATATTTTATCTGTATAAATAATTAATTCATCAAAAAATGCCGCTCCATTATCCTTACTGTGTCCATTAAACGGAACAGAAATTTAACAACCAAGCTATTGACAACATTAAATTAAAAAGGCTATGATCATTACGATTACTCAAGGGTATAATAAAAGAATACACCGGCATTACAAATGGCTGCTTGCGTTATTATTTGTAGTAGCGTTGCATAAGTTTGCGCATGGGCAACTATATTATAACCAGCGCCCTGGATTCCTGAAGGCCAATAGCCAATGGGCCTTTGGCAATGGAGCCGGTTTGGACTTTAACAGCAGTCCCCCTTTGTCTTTCCAATCCCAATGCCGGGCCGGAGAAGGCACTGCGTCCGTAGCCGACCCGCAGACGGGTAAGCTACTGTTTTACTGGGTCACCACGAGAACGGCAACCTCCTTGTTTAATGCCAATCACCAGCAAATGCCTGATGGTGTGATGGGGAAAAATAGCTCGACCACACAGGGTTGCCTTATTGTACCCATGATCGATTCACCCAATAAATACTATGTTTTTTCTTTATACGGCCCGACAGATGAGCCCAGGTACCCACAGCCCTTTGTCGGTACCCTGTTCTATTCTGTAGTAGATATGACCTTAGACAATGGTTTGGGAAATGTCGTTCCCGGAAAAAAAAATATCCTGTTGGATACGGATACGCTTAGCGAAAGTATGATTGCTATACCGGGCGATAATTGTGATATCTGGCTGATGGTACATAGTTACCGGGATCCCCAATTTAAAGCCTACCATATTACAGGGGCCGGAATTGATCGCAGTCCCATCGTTTCGACAGCCGGCAAACAGATTCAGGGAGGAGGGGTAAACTCGAATGTATCTATTCGGTCTTATCATGCGGGAGGTATGGTTGTTTCCCCTGACCGGAAGAAGCTCGCTATAACAGCAAGCCCAAGTGAGTTGGTAAATTTAAATGCCCCCGGAATTGCAGGACTATTGCTATGCCAATTTGATCCGGCAACTGGCCTCGTTTCTAACGCCATACAAATGGAAGATTACTACTACAAAGACAGCAATCGCATCCAGGTATCTTACTCCCCTGCCTTTTCTCCGGATAATAATAAACTATATGCAGGTATATACCATAATAATAGCGCAACGCATCAACTACGGCAATATACGATTAGCGATTATGATTCCACGGCCATTGCAAAATCTAAAAAAACAATCCATACTTTTTTAGATAAAAATAATAACAATATCATAGGTTCGGTCTCTCTGAAATTATACAAGGATACTATATATATTAAGGAGGGCAGACTACAAGTAACATTAAGCGCCATTAACAAACCTAACCTCGATAGTATTTCGTGTGACTATCAAGCGAATACCGTATCCCTGCAGTTCGCCCTGACAGAAACCGGTGAATTACCTAATGAAGTCGTATATCCATTTCCGCCGGATACCGTTTCCAAAACGATCCTGGATACCGTAATCTGTAGCGGCTGGGAAAATGATCTGAAGGTCCGTCCCAGCCAAATCCGGGCGGGTTATACGTATACATGGAGTGATAACAGTTCAGATACCGTGTTCACCATCTCAAAAAATGGTATCTATTGGGTAAACTATGGCGATGACTGCCATTTTAAGGTAGATACCTTCAAAGTAAAGGGCGGTAATTTAGTGCCTCCGGTAATTACTGTAAATATCTTCGAACTCCGCACAATAGCGGATAACTATGATAGTTACCAATGGATGTTAAACGGGCAATTATTACCTGGCGCGACCCAGAACACGTATACCGTGCTGGAAAACGGTAGTTACCAGGTTATCGTAGCGAACAAACAGGGTTGTGTAGATACCTCAGAAGTCTATAAAGTTACTAATGTCAACATACAGCTCCCCGGGGATATCAGTGCTTTAATCGAAGTATGGCCGAACCCGGTACAGGAAGCCGTATTTGTCCGGGCACCGATGCCGGTACGGTTAAGCCTGAGTAACATCAGTGGCAGACTTATCCAACCGCAATTAGCAACTCATTTCCTTTCTATGCAGGAATTGGCCGCAGGTATGTACTTGTTACGGATTGCTGACGAGGACGGACGGTTGCTTAAAGTAGAAAAGCTGGTTAAGGTAAAATAGGCTTTAATGGAAAGCCAGGCGGGCCAACCCTGGCTTAATTCTGCAACGGAAACAAAGACGGTGGCCATGTAGTTGAAGAGTAGCAAATGCAGGTAAACAATGAGACGATTCATTTTGGTGATTTTCCTGGCTTTTTCAGGCAGTATATTATTGGCGCAGGAAATTTGCAATAACGGCATTGATGACGATGGCGATGGCTGGATCGACAGGAATGATACAGCAGATTGCCAATGTTCAGGGTTTATTGGCGGTGTCAGGTCGTTGATACCTAACCCTTCTTTTGAGGACTCCCTTTGTTGCCCCACAACCTACTCTCAAATGCAGTGTGTTGCGTCCTGGATCCAGGCGTCTAAGGCAACTACGGATTACTATAATTGCGGATATACGCCACCGGCCAACGCGCCGGTGGTAACCTACATACCTGCGGCCGCTACCCCTTTGCCGAACGATGGAACGGGCTATATAGGCTGTATTAGTGAACAAGGCTGGGAAGAATTTGCTGCTACTTGTTTGGACGTTCCTCTAAATGCAGGAGAAAATTATCAGCTTCATATTTACATTTCAAGGGCAATAGGTCCGGGAAATTTCACATTGACTATATACGGGGCTCCGGACTGTACTGATTTACCCTGGAATACTTATGGATGTCCGGTGGGTATCGGTAACTGGCAAGTATTAAGCTCGGCTAATGTATCCTTTTCCTCCGCGACGGATAGCTCCTGGCACCAGGTTAGCTTAGCCTTTAGGCCCCAAATGAATATAAAGGCTCTTGCTATAGGAGGGCCATGTGGCGGTCAGGTTATAAACCCCATGCCCGGAACCAATATGTATTCCTGTTACGTGTATATGGATGAATTTACGCTTGCTGCTGCTAACTCCTTTAATAAAAATGCTGTAATCTCCGAAACGGGGAAACGCTGTACTAATGATCTGCGCGTGCATGCCCGGATAGATACGGCAGGCGGCTCCTGGCAGTGGTACCGTTCGGGTATAGCGTTGCTGGGGGAAACGGCTGCTTTCCTCGATCTGGCATCTTATGGAACAAATGCAGTTTATACCGCTGTTTATACCCTCGGGGCAGATTGTGTGGCTATTGACCATAGCGTTGATACCACTGACCCGGCTAACCAGGTCCCGGAACTATTGCTCCTCAACCCGGATACCATTGTTTGCACAGGTACGGTGATCCATGTCCGGGCAATAGGAACACCAGGCTATCATTACCAATGGTGGCCCACTATGGGGGTAAGCGATACGACTGCCTTAACGCCGGATATAACCGCCAGCGGGTATACTGCCATCCGGTACGTTTTGACTGCCCGTTATCCAGGCTGCCCAGATATCAATAGTCAGAGCTTTTTAGTGGAAGTCGATAGCCCCTTCGTTGTATCCTTCCGGGTCGAGCCTGAAACGGTTTGCGCCGGCCAGACCGTCTACCTGTATCCCCGGCTGGACAGCAGCGTAGCGCGTCTATCCTGGAGTTTTGGCGACGGTACGGAATGGCGTGGCAGCGTGGGCGAATCCACGGTACAACATGCGTACGCTAATGCCGGCATGATGCCCGTCCAACTACAAACGCAATTCCGGGCCTGTGCCGACACTTCATTTACCGATACGGTAAGGGTATATGCCCTGCCGCAGGTGATACTGGGTGGCGATACCAGCCTTTGCCTGGATGGACATGCTGTAGTGTTACGCAATCTTGCAGAACTGCCGGGGGAAGTGTATCACTACCTTTGGAGCACGGGAGATACGACCGAAAGATTGCGTGTGCTGCAACCGGGCAGTTATAGCTTAAAAGTCAGCTCTGGACCTTTAGCCTGTACAGCAATAGATGTAATAGCAGTAAACAAGGATTGTTATACAGATATTCCCAATGCCTTTACCCCTAATGGAGACGGGGGCAATGACTATTTTTTTCCGGGAATCCAGCTAAGTAAAAGTGTAAGTAACTTTAAGATGCAAATATTCAACCGCTGGGGTCTGCTCGTGTTTGAAAGCAGAGTTGCCGATGGTCAGGGCTGGGATGGCCGTTTTAACGGACAGGAACAGCCGATGGGAGTATATGTTTATGTCGTATATACTACATATATTAATGGACACGAGGAGCAGTATACAGGCCATGTAGCGCTGATCAGGTAAAAACCTGGTCGTAATGTTGCAAACAGCATAAGGATTAAACTTGCTACCGGCTTTTCCGGATGAAAGGAGAAACCGGACACAGGCAGTTTAATCAACCAGGGCAGATACGTGGAAATTGTAATCACAAAGCCACTATCCTTTAGTATTACACACATGAAGGTGATAAGGCTTGTGTATGATTTGAGTAAATTAATACATTTTGATAGCGTGTACTTGTATAATATCCTTGACTGCACTTCTGAATTGTATATGGATAATCTAGAGATCTCCATTAACATTGAGTTTGAAGTCAATGATGGGTTAACGGTTAATAATGATCAAGAAGTTTTAAATGTGAAAACCGACCGACCATGGTTATTTCCCTACGACAAAGTGTTAATTCCAAATTTGAATGAATGAGATTTTTTTATGGTAGATATTGAAGAGGTGAATTTGACCTTTTTGCTACTTAAAAAGACTGCTAAATCCTTTAGTGAAATTCAAAATGAAGTATCAAGGGCTGTTAATAAAGACGAAACAATAGCATACATACAAGAACTTTCGTTAGATGATGATTTGAAAAACCAAATAATGAATAAAGTGAATTAGCTATTAATGCGTCGAAATCTATGAAGAGCTGCACAGTGTGCATGAAATGGCGATTGGGAAAATCTATTTGTGCTGGTTGACTGAGATATTTAAAAGATTTATCACCGGTCGGAGGAGCGAACGGTATAGGTAGTCTATAAGTTTTATCTTTAGTATAGACATGCCGCCTGATTTGTAATATTGTTGTCTATCTGTAAAGCGCCATCGTAAAGATATGCCGATAGTTACTCCCAGCGTTTAAGGGAGTAAGCCATTGCCTTGCCTATTTGAGACTTGGGCGGTACATTACTGATTTCTGTAGCTATCCATTTACCTAATGCATTTATTGTAGGCAGGTGGTTGCCAGTGAGGAGAAATACTACGAGATCTGTTTATAAAAAAAAAGAACATTCCTTTCTTTCTGTTCAGACGTGCAAATATTTATACCTAATTTTTCAATCCCCCCGGGTTTTCAGACTGATCCCAGCATATCTCTAAGCCGTGCGTCAAGACTTTGAGAATGATAGCAATAAAAAAGGCGCTATTTATAGCGCCTTCTGTGATCCCGCTGGGACTCGAACCCA
>JBEBWN010000118.1:0-10229 GCA_040392235.1 Taibaiella helva
TTCTGCAAACAATCCCTAATTTTATTTCCAAAACGCTGAAAAATATGATGAATTTTCGTTACCCGAAAGTTGCTCTGCTGGCAATGTTAACGGGGTGTACCGCTATTGCGGCTTTCTCGAAAGAAGGCATGTGGCAGCCATCCAAACTGAAGAGACAGGAAAGTGATATGCAAAAACTGGGGTTGTCTATACCTGTGGAAAGTATTTACAATGATAGCGGCACCGGCCTTAATAATGCAGTTGTTCTTTTTGGTAAAGGGTGTACAGGAGAAATGGTTTCCCCGAAGGGCCTATTGTTCACCAATCATCACTGTGCTTATGGCACAGCACAATCACTCAGCTCTCCCGGCCGGAACCTGCTGACAGACGGATTCTGGGCCCGCAATCAACAGGAAGAACTTCCTTGCCCGGGACTAACAGTAACATTTGTACGAAAAACAATTGATGTTACGGACGAAATACTTAAAAATTTAACCGATACGATGCAGGAGGAACTCCGCAGCAGCCGTATCGCAACGCGCATTTCGGAACTGGAACGGGGTTATAAAAAAACAACCGGAATGGACGCGGAGATTAAACCTTTCTATAACGGCAATCAATATTGGTTGTCGCTACAGGAAACGTATGAAGATGTGCGACTTGTAGGATTTCCCCCTAACGGCATCGGGAAATTTGGCGCAGATACGGACAACTGGATGTGGCCCCGCGCCACGGGCGACTTCGCAATATTCCGGGTATATGCTTCTACCGACAATAAGCCAGCTGCATATAGCCTCGCCAACAAACCGTATCAGCCAAAGGCCTTTTTCCCGGTGAATACGTCCGGATACCAGGAAGGTGATTTCACAATGGTATATGGTTTCCCTTATCAAACTCAGGAATACCTCAGCTCATACCAGGTGAACCAGGTGCAATATCTTACGGACCCCATACGTATTGAAGCCCGTGGACGTCGGCTGGAGGCTATGGATAAAACCATGCGCCAAAGCCCGGAAGTCTTTCTGAAATATGCTGCCAAGCAGTCATCTATCAGCAATGGATATAAAAAATGGCAAGGTGAAGTACAGGGCCTGGCATCGAATGATGTAGTAGGCATTAAACAAAAATATGAACGCCGTTTCCAGGAAGCAGCTACAATGAATACCAATTACCCTGGAGACAAGCTGTTGCTTCCCCAGATCCAGGCGGCAGTAGCCGGTAGCGAACGGGCGCTGATGGCTTCCGAATATATACGCGAAACCGTGTTAAGCGTAGAGGCAGTTCAGCAATCGTCCTTATTAGCAGCCCTGCTCCGTTTATACCGGAATGGCGCCCCTTCACCCGTATGGAAGGACAGCACACAAAAAATAAAGCAGGCTATAGACGGTTTTTATAAAAACTACGATATGGATACGGACGAAAAAGTGTTTGCCGCCGTTATGCCTATATATATGGAGCAGGATGCCAAAATAGTGGCGCCGGAACTTCGTTCACTAATGTACCAGTCGGGCAATAGCATCAGCCAATGGGGCCGGAATCTCTTCCGCAATAGTATCGTGGCCAATCCGGCGAAAATGCTGGCGCTATTGGAACAATATTCTCCAGCTGATACCCAACTAATTAAGGACGACCCGGCCTTCCGCATTTACGAGGCGGCTATATCCTTTCTCCACAAAAAGGTAAACCCGGATTTAAAGCAATACCAGGAGCATATAAAACCACTCAACCGTATTTATATGAAACGCCAAATGGAATACCTGAACAGCGGCCGGTCGTTTTACCCGGATGCCAACCAGACCCTGCGGCTGACTTACGGGCAGGTAGAACGAATTACCCTTCCGGAAAGTAATAAATACCAAACTACGCTGGAAGACCTAATACCCCGCCATAATGCGTCAGTAGAAGAATTTAATATACCAAGCGGCTTGCGCAATCTTTACCAGAGTAAAAATTATGGACGATGGGCTGTAAACGGAACCGTACCCGTAAACTTCATTGCCAGTAACCACACCAGCGGCGGCAATTCGGGCAGCCCGGTACTAAACCGGAAGGGACAATTGATCGGAATTAACTTCGACCGGATATGGCAGGGAACGATGAGCGATATTTACTACGAACCGGAGGTCAGCAGAAACGTTAGTGTAGATATCCGCTATGTGTTGTTCGTTATTGAGAAATTCGGCAATGCCGGCTGGCTGCTAAACGAAATGAAGTTGGTTAAGTGATTTTTTTCCTAAAAGCCGGCTAAAGAGAACGCTGTAATATAACAATACGTAAGTTTGCGACCGGATATAACAAACACTGCGACAGAAAAGCTGCCCGCCCGAACCTGTGGGGATGGCAGCTTTTCACTATTTCGGGCGTATAAAAGCATTGAGTACATGCATAAATATTTATTACCATTTTTAATGATGGCTACGGTATCCTGTAAGAGCGGAGAAGAAACACCAGCCTCGCTGATCATTACGCGGCAAAACAATGCGCTGGGTATCAGTATTGAGGGCGTTGAAGATCCGGCAGCAGTACTACTGGTAAATGGTCAAGCCTATATGCCCTTCAAGATTGGCGAGACCACAACGATTACAGAAGACGCCTTAAGACCTGGCAAAAACCTTATCCAGGTAGTTAGGCCTGCCACAGGAGACACACTTTCAGACTCTGCACACTTTAGCTACAATATCAGTTATACGCTGGTGAAAGAATATCCGCACGATACAGAAAAATTCACACAAGGCCTCTTCCTCCAAGGAAACGACCTATATGAGTCTACCGGACTGGAAGGAAAATCGGGTATATGGAAATATAAAATGGACTCTGATAGTTTTCGCGAATATCAATCCACCCATAATACAGATGCTATATTCGGAGAAGGCATTGCCGCTGTTGGCAATAAACTCTTCCAGCTAAGCTGGGAAAATAAGGTCGTTTTTGAATATGATAAACAGAGCCTGAAAAAGTTGAGGGAATTCTCTTACCCTTATGAGGGTTGGGGACTAACGACCAATGGTGATTCTCTGATTGCCAGCGATGGCTCGGATCAACTCTACTTTATCAATCCATCTGATTTCCGTATTTACCACCAGGTCAGCGTGAGAGGAAACGAGGGCAAAATCACCTATTTGAATGAATTGGAGCTGGTAGGCAATATCGTACTGGCCAATATATGGCAAAGTAATACCATCGCATTTATTGATAAAAATAGCGGCAATGTACTCGCTACAGCCGATCTATCTGCTCTGTCACAGTCAGCGCACCAGGAGCAGCCTAAAGCAGATGTTCTTAACGGTATCGCTTATGACCCGGCCGACGGAACTTTGCTCGTCACCGGAAAACTCTGGCCCAAAATGTACCGGATAAAGCTGGACAGCAGATTCGATAAAATAAAACAGTAACCCATGCCGGCAGGCATACCATTCTTCTAAATAGTTAATATTCGCTTGTGAAAAAGATAGCTTTGATACCGGCACGCTACGCCGCTACCCGTTTCCCGGGTAAACTGATGCAGCAACTTGGTGGAAAAACAGTAATACGAAGAACCTACGAGGCAACACGCGATACAGGCCTCTTTGACGATGTGGCGGTCGTATGTGACAGTGAAATTATTTACAATGAGATCAATGCCTATGGAGGCAAAGCCATCATGAGTTCCGGACAACATGAATGTGGAACGGACAGGATAGCAGAAGCATTAATTCATTTCCCCGATGCGGAACTTATTGTAAACGTTCAGGGAGATGAGCCTTTTACCCAGACCGAACCCCTCCGGAAATTGCTGGAAGCCTTTGAGGGCGAAGAAGGAGCAAAGGTAGAAGTAGCCTCATTGATGCAGGAATTGCATGATCCTGCCTTGATTGCTGACCCTAATTACGTAAAAGTGGCGATTGACCTTAAACAACATGCGCTCTTCTTTTCCAGGTCGGCGATCCCCTATCATCGCGATAAAAATGTAGCACCGACCTTTTATGAACATATCGGAATTTACGCTTTCCGGCGCACAACTCTTATCCAGTTCACCCAACTGCAGGTAAGTCCCCTGGAAGCCGCCGAAAAAATTGAATGCCTCCGGTATCTGGAAAACGGTATACGCATGAAAATGGTGTCGACAGCCTATATGGGTGTTGAGATAGATACCCCGGAGGATATAGAAAAAGCAGAGCAATTCCTGGCAGACAATAAACAATCTTAATAAAAAAGCAAAGAACAAGAAGTATGGCATTCCGGAACTTTAAAATGGTGGACTATGTTGTGTTTGGACGTGGGGCATTGGACCAATTGGATGAGATACTGGCGCCACAAAGAAAGCGTGACGCCCCAATGATCTTTTTTGTAGATCAGTATTTCGAAGATAAAGAAGCATTTCTATCCCGTATTCCCCTAAAAGGGAAAGACAAAACGGTCATCATAGATGTTACACATGAACCCAAGACAAGCTACGTGGACCAACTGGCGGAACAGCTTAAAGAAGAGTTTGGCCACGTGAGCGGCATCATCGGTATTGGCGGCGGCAGTGTAATGGATATGGCCAAAGCCGTCGCGTTGATGATGACCAATAGCGGCTCTTCGGCCGACTACCAGGGCTGGGACCTGGTAAAAGTACCGGGAGTGTATAAAGCGGGCATACCGACCATTTCCGGGACGGGTGCCGAGGTGAGCCGTACCACGGTGCTTACCGGACCGGTACGCAAACTGGGTATGAATTCCGATTTCACGCCTTTTAACCAGATTGTGCTCGATCCGGACCTCATCCGTACCGTACCAGCAAACCAACGATTCTACACCGCAATGGACTGCTTCATTCACTGTGTCGAATCGCTTACCGGCACATATCTGAATGCTTTCAGCAAATCCTACGGCGAAAAAGCCCAGGAGCTTTGCGAGGAAATATTTTTGGAGCAAAAAGACTGGAACGAATTGTCAGACGAAAAGCTAATGATGGCTTCCTATGCCGGCGGAATGAGCATTGCTTACTCCCAGGTTGGTGTAGCGCATGCTGTAAGCTATGGATTATCGTACCTGCTCGGCACAAAACACGGCATTGGCAACTGTATTGTCTTTGATAAATTGTCAGAATTTTATCCTGAGGGTGTTGACAAATTTAAGAAGATGGTAGCATTGCATGAAATTGATATCCCGCAAAACATTACCCGGGGCCTCAGTGATGCAGAATTCGATAAAATGATTGATGTATCACTTGGAATGGTGCCTTTATGGGAAAACGCCCTCGGCAAAAACTGGCAGCAGGAAATGACCCGCGAGCGTTTAAGAGCCTTGTATGAACAACTCTAGTGTTAGGTCAAAAGTGAAAGGGCAAAACTCCAAAGTCAAAATGCTATGGCAATTAGCCGACCATAGGTTTTAAAACAACAAAACAACAAGCCTGGAGGGATACCGGGCAACCGTAACAGCTTCAGAACTAGCTACGAACAACGGCGTGAAGCAAAACAATAGCGGCGCGAAGCATTTTGCTTCACGCCGCTATTGTTTTTTAATCTTGTGTTTCAGCGTCAACGGCCGGTGCTTCCTGATTAAAATCCTCTACTATTCCCCGAATCGTCAATACATACCCCTTGGTAGTTGGATTCATTACATTAATGTTTTCCACAAAAGGCCCTTCTTTATTACCTGTTGCCAGTATTACACTAATACCGCCATCAAATAAAGCTTTAACCGATAACACATCGCTGTTATCTCCTACCTTGTAGGCCGAGATCTTATATGGTTTTTCTGTTCCCAGATCCATCGGCTTCAAACCCCGTTCATAAAAGCGTACCTGGATGATTGTACCTTTCCTGATCTTTTTTACATCATAGTTAATTTGGCCGTCCGCCACAAAATCCAGGTTCACAAACTGGCTCCAGTCTACTTCCTGTTTAGGGGCAACCGTAGCAGCATCAGAATGTTTTTTAATTTTCTGGGCCTGGAGAGCGTATCCTCCGGGCAATAATAAAAGGCTCAAGAACAATGTTTTTTTCATGGAATTACATTTTTATATTTCAGCACACAAGGTAGTATTTTTTCATAAAGCCGCTAACACAAATCCAGGATACGATATCTTATGTTATTTACTTCAGCAATATCACCAATTGTCAGGCCCATCAGCTTCTTCCCTAAAGGCGCCGTTGCCGAAAGCGTAAAAACGACCTGGTCATCTATTCTAACCTTTCCCAATCCGGCAGAAAGGAACAGGTAACCTCTATCTGTCAACAATAGTGCGCCTTCCGCTACTCTGCCTACAGGCCTCTTTATATCCAAATTTTCCAGGAGTGCCTTCTGCTCTATTAATTTCACCTGTTGCAAAGCAATATTCTGTTGTTCCAGGTGCAACATAGCTCTTGCAGTTTCATATTTATCGCCAACAGAGCTTTTGGTTTCATCAGCAAGGGCCTCTCTGATGTTTTTAACCTGGATATCCAGGGCTGCCAAACCGTCCGCATTTTGCTTCAGACAATATTGCCATACTTCCTTTTTCAAAGCCGCCATATTCATTTCCTCTTATTTTAAATCGTTCAATATACGAATAATTGATTGAGACTGGTAAGGCTGTATCGCCGCACTATCCAGGTGAAAGAAACTAACGCTCAATGTCCGTGCCGGCATACGCTGTCCAACGTATGCGGCAACAGCGCTTAATGCCCGGGCATCAGATCCTTCAAAACGTATTTCCTGACCTTGTTTCAATGCATAGCCGTTAATAAGCGTATCAGCAAGAATACGGAACAAACCTGGCGACTTTGCATCCAGTAGCGCGGGCGTAAAATTGTCTGGGGTCAGGTTATACGCAATCGCCTTGAATTTCTTTTCTTCGAATAATACAGCCCAATGAAAAAGAGGTAATGCTATATCAAGAGGAAGGGGATAAGTCCCGACATTAGCCAGGTAGTCCTTAGTTTCTTTTGCATCTAAAATAGAATTATGGGGGCCATAACGGGTCAGATTACCCATGTTGTACACCATGAGCAAGCCTTTGTCTACGGGCGGGATGCCGCTTTCCCATTTGTACTTTACCTGGTGCATTCTGATCGTACAGGATAGCAATTTTCCGCGAAAAAAATTCTGCCGGCGCAACTCGCGCAACAAATCAAAATAGAGCTGCGCATTGTTACGCGTCCAGTCGCAATCTAATTGAATCTCTGCCGGATCAATTCCTTTCTGGTCGCATAATTGCCCGATAAGGTGGGCCATACGGCCTGCTATCTCCGGCAGCGAGGCCGGCTGTAAACGATTCAGGCATCGTTGCGTTATATACACTACCGGGATATAATGCAACTGCCCATCCTTTGCTGGCGCAGCCTGTAACAAACCCACCGGACGTGGTTCCTCATCCTGAGCGCGCCAATCTACATCAAAAAGCCGGATGTAAAGATTTTTTGCCCCCACCTCAGCCATAAGGTGCTTTTCATAATCTGTAAGCCGGAAAGTCGTCTTCCAATAATAAAACCCGGCCTCTATTGTATGTTTATTGCGGGGTGTACAGGCTACGCAAATACATAACAAGAACAAACCCGGAAACCATATATATTTCCGGGTTCGCTTCTCTTGCAGGAGTATTATATTCATTTTTTTTTGCTTGATCGCCTTACCGGGCGATAACACGATGCAACTTATTTGCTAAGATGCATACTTCTTTCTTTATACAGGTTACGGAACCAGGGATCGCGCAAATTTTTGATGAAACGTATGGCCTCCCCGGTACTCTTCATTTCAGGTCCTAGTTCCTTATTCACATTCGGGAATTTGTTAAAGCTAAATACAGGTTCTTTTACCGCATAGCCTTCAAGTTTCGTTTCTATATTGAAGTCGCTAAGTTTTTTCTCGCCCAGCATAACTTTCGTAGCGATATTCAGGAAAGGCACGCCGTAAGCTTTGGCAATAAAAGGTGTAGTGCGGCTGGCCCTGGGGTTAGCTTCGATAACATACACTTTTCCATCTTTAATAGCGAACTGTATATTGATCAAGCCCTTGACATTCAGCCGCAACGCCAGTTTCTTTGTAATGTCAACCATCTCTTCCACTTCCATGCGCCCCAGGTTGAATACAGGAAGGACGGAGTGACTATCCCCACTGTGTATTCCTGCCGGTTCTATATGCTCCATAATCCCCATGATCATTACGTCCTCTCCATCACATATCGCATCGATTTCCGCCTCCTGGCAACGATCCAGGAAGTGATCGATCAAGATTTTATTGCCTGGTAAGTGTTTCAATAAACTCAATACGCTTTTTTCCAGTTCATCATCGTTAATAACGATACGCATACGTTGCCCACCCAATACATAAGACGGACGCACCAGTACAGGATAGCCGACCTGGTTCGCCACTTCGATAGCGTCGTCGGTAGAATATGCGGTACCATATTGAGGAAAGGGTATATTCATTTCCTGTAACAGGTCGCTGAAACGGCCGCGATCTTCGGCAATATCCATGTTATCGAAGGAGGTTCCAATAATTTTCACGCCATTTTCATGAAGCCTTTTAGCCAGCTTTAGTGCTGTCTGCCCTCCCAACTGAACAATGACGCCTTCAGGCTGCTCATGCTCTATAATTTCCCACAAATGCTCCCAGTAAACCGGCTCAAAGTACAGTTTATCGGCAATATCGAAATCTGTAGATACTGTTTCCGGGTTACAGTTAATCATAATGGCTTCGTACCCACATTCTTTAATGGCCATTATGCCATGGGTACAGCAATAGTCGAATTCTATACCCTGACCGATACGGTTGGGACCGCTGCCTAATACAATAATTTTTTTCTTCTGAGAAGGAATGGATTCGTTTTGTAGCATTGTTTATTTATATAGTCTACTGCATTTCAATGCAGCTTTTTTTTTGCTTGTTATCTCTGTCCGGCACAGATCAGGAAGAACCCTTCGTCCACCGGCTACGGTATTAAACACCTACCATTAGCGGCATGAGCAACATCAGCAGGTCCTCGTTTTCCGTTTTTTCAACAGGCCTGTAGATACCAGCTCTGGAAGGCAGGCTTAATTCCAGCTTTACCTCTTCGCCATCCATATTACCCAGCATTTCAATCAGCAATTTTGCGTTGAATGCAATTTTCATATCATCACCGGTATACTGGCAGTTCAACTGTTCTTTTCCTTCATAGGAGAAGTCAATATCCTGAGCACTGATACTTACGGTATTGCCCACTATATCAAATACAACCTGGCTGGTGCTTTTATTCGCAAAAATGCTTACGCGGCGCAAGCAGCTGATCAGGTCCTGGCGGTCAATGACCAGGCTAAATGGATTATCAGCTGGAATTACCGCTTTATAAGGCGGGAACTTTCCTTCTATCAACCGGCAACTTAACCGCACTCTCGGAGTGCGAACAAAAAGATGGGTTGCGTTATAGGAAATATCCAGTGTACTGTTATCGGAAGGAATGATATTCCGCAATTGCTGCAAAGGTTTCCGGGGAACGATAATACCGCCGGCTTCAGGGCAATTGATATCTGTCCGGGTCAATTTAACCAAACGATGTGCATCGGTAGCTACGAAAGTGATATTATCGGTAGCCAGCTCAAAAAAAACGCCGGTCATGGCAGGACGCAGGGTATCTGTACTTGTGGCAAAAAGCGTTTTGTTAATTGCTTGCGCTAATGCGCCTGAAGGCAAGTTGAATGAGGTGGCGTCATTAGGTTGAGGCTCTTTAGGGTATTCATCTGCCTTCTCCCCTCCTATTTTATATTTACCGGTGTTACTGGATATTTCGACTGAATTATCGCTGGAGTTAATAGTGAAGTGCACGGGTTGCTCCGGAAGGTTTTTTAAATATTCCAACAGGATCTTAGAAGGAATACAGATCCGTCCGGATGCCTCAGCATTATTATCATCAGTCAATTCCCGCTGGATATCCATATCTACTTTGATCATTGTCTCCATATCGCCTCCGGTGAGCGTGAGCACGTTCCCATTCAGTTCAAATAAGAAATCTTCCAGTATAGGAAGAACCACATTGGCGCTGATAATGCCGCCTACGAGCTGTAAATTTTTCAACAGTGACGTTGAGGAAACAATAAAATGCATAGACTGATGAATATTTAGAACAGGATTTGAAATTTTGAGGCACAAAGATAGTTTTTTTGCTGGTACATCGTTGGATATACAATAGATTATACCCGAAAAAATTTAAAGAAAAATTTGGACGTTAACATTAAAGCATTACCTTTGCACTCCATTCAGAACGAAAAGATGGTGCGGTAGCTCAGTCGGTAGAGCAAAGGACTGAAAATCCTTGTGTCGCCGGT
>JBEBWN010000119.1:0-10171 GCA_040392235.1 Taibaiella helva
TTTACTGGCTTTGCGATGTTTTTGCCCTGCATTAAATTGGAGAATTTCTACAGTTGTTATGTTGAAATTCAATTGGATATAAGTTAATCAGCAAGCCCTAAATAATGCAGGCTGTTTTATGTTGGATGGAATGCCGTAAGGTGTTGCTTTCAACATAAATATAATTCTCTTACGCTGTTTCATTATGCTAATTTGGTATAGCAAATTCTGACAATATCGAAAACTAAGAAATTATTGCCGGTGGAGACGTTCGCTCCCGCTCCGGTAATGCAAGGCAGCACGGTAATGTACCCAGATGATGAGATAATCCTGCTGACAAAACGGAAGGTTGGGCAGAGCAATAGTACAATACAGTCATAAATAATATGCTTTTTAATTTAACATACCCAGAGGTTGTCGGTAATGTCGAGGCAAACGTACCTTGTCGATTGGTCAACTCGTTTTAAGGCCCATAAAGCCGTTTTAAGGCTTATGGGTTTTGCCTTTTTAATTTTGACTTAATAGGATGTGCTATTGATCCAATCCAAGCTCGATGGCATATTTGACTAATCCGGCGGTATTTTTAGCTTCCAGCTTTAAAGATAGATTCAGGCGGTAATTTTCGACTGTCCGTTTACTCAGGAAGAGTTCTTCTGCTATTTGCTGGTTACTAAAGCCTTTAGCTAATAAGCGGAGTATTTCCTTTTCCCTGGGGGTCAGCGAGTATTTGGCTGCAGTTTTCCGGTTTATTTTCTTCTTGAAGTCCGTTATGCGGTTTTCCATCTCGCCCGAAAGGTATCTTTTGCCCTCGTATACGGTTTCTATCGCCGCAACCAGTGTTTCTTTGTCCGTATTTTTTAATAAATATCCCAAAGCGCCATTCTGTAACATATTATTGGCGTACAGCGTGTTGTCAAAATTGGTCAGCGCCAGTATTTTAATATCCGGGTAATCTCTTTGCAGGATCAATACAATTTCTTCGCCCCTGATATCGGGCATATGAATGTCGAGCAGCAATACATCGGGTTGTTGTTGTTTAAGTCCGGCCAATAAGGCGGAACCATTAAGATAGGTGGCTTGCAACTGCATGGTAGTGCAGTTGGAAAGCATATCTTTCACACCATTAATCACAAGCTGGTGATCGTCAGCAATAGCAACATGTATCATAAGCGCAAAGTACCTTACCGGTCGGGGTCAAGACCGTACTACAATAATACAAAAAAAAGATTTATCGCGGTTACCTGGGGGTAGAAACCATACGGTTACTATGTGTGCTGTATTTTGTATTATGTACTATGGTGATGCCAAGTGTACTTTTCGACTGATTATTCCATCCATATTTAAGCGCTCGTACATCTGTTGATGCTTTTTGGTTTTGCGTTTTTACTTATTACTATAACACCAGGCCAAGGCACCCATACCTAATATGCTAACTACCGGTCCACCTCTATATTGATAGTGGTGCCCATACCGGGAGAGGAGCTGAATTGCATATTGCCGTTTAGCATCCGTACCCTTGTTTCCAGGTTCACCAGTCCTAATCCCTTTTTGGTGTTGCGGTAGTCGAAGCCTATGCCATTATCTTCTACCAGGATATGCAGCCTGCTGCCCTGCTCAAATATTTGTATTATGGCCAGGCTGGCCCGGGCATGGCTGATGATATTCTGAAGTATTTCCTGTAGCATCCGGTATATAGAGAGTTTTGCAGATTGCTCAGCTACATCCAGTTCGGAGTGGATTTGCATGTCAATCCGCAGATCGGGGTACGTCCTGTTGATCGTTTCTGCATACATGGTCAGCGCTTCTTCCAGTGTGAAATCCGTAACGACATCAGGCATCAGGTTGTGCGCCGTTTTCCGGATCTGTTCGGAGGTTTCATTAAGATACCCCACCACTTCCTCCGGAAGCTCTTCCTGACCGGTGCTTAAGCGCATTTTAATTACAGCCAGCATGCCGCCTATACCGTCATGTAGTTCGCGGGCTATCCTGCCGCGTTCTATTTCTTCGCCTTCCATTTTGGCTTTTAATACTGATATCCGGCTCTTATTCTTAAAATGCCAGTAGAAGGTGAGCGACAGGATGAGCACAAGGCTGAGTATAGCGCCCACCGAAAGCATTTGCGCATTCTTATGCTCCAGGGCCCTGTTTTGTTTAGCGATCAATAGTTCTTTTTGTGCCAGGGCCTTGTCTTTCTGCGCTGTGCGGAATTTTACTTCCAATTCATTGGCAACTCTTAATTTCTCCTTGCTTTGTATACTGTCTTTCAGCAGGTCATATTCATTACGCTGCTGCAAGGCTGCCTTGTAACGGCCGGTCTGCTCATAGATGGCGGCCAATGTACTGATGGCTTTCAGCCGGTCGGCCGATATGCCCGTTTTACTGGCTACCGTCAACGCCTTGTTCAATGCCTTCTCAGCATTGGTAAAATCATTGGCCTGGTAATAAGCAAAGCCTAAGGTATAATAGGGCGCTATTGTCGCATAATAAGTATAAGTTGTCGGGTCGGCATGCAGTGCTTTGTTCAGTTCGCTGATAGCTTTTTGCGGCTCGCCTTGTGCCAGGAATATGCGGGCCTTAACAATATAGGCCGATTGCTCTACATCCGGTACTTTGTAGCGGACTGCTGTTTGCAAAGCCTTATCAGCATAATAAATCGCTGCATTATAATCGTCCCGGAGCAAGGCCACTTCGGCCTTGTTCACCCAAATAAAGGAGTAATACCCCCCGGCTTTTAAAGTTAACATCAGCTGCTCGCCCTGGTCCAGGTAATAGGCAGCTTTGTCATATTGATCCATGTGGATCAATACATCGGCAATATTATTATAAGCCATAACCATATTAGGGCTGCCTTTACCCGATTGGGTCATGTGTTGCAATACAGCATAGTAATAAGGCAACGCTTTCTCGTAATTATCCTGGTAAAAATAAGTGGCGCCAACATTAATGAACAATGTGGCCATCAGGCTCTTCATATGGCTTGCCTGCTTGATATAGAACAGGGCGTTGCGATAATGGAGAAAACAGCTATCGTAGTCGCCTTTTCCCAATGCTACCAACCCCATTCTCATCTGGGCTGTCGCTGCCATATCATAATTGCCTAATTGCAGCGATTGTGTGAATACTTCGTCCAGTATATTTTTGGCGCTGTCTGCGTTTTTCCATTGCAGTTGCTCGCTTCTTCTTAACAACGAGTAGAGTTTGACCGAATCGATCGTGTTGATAATATTGAGCTGCCGGTTCAGCGGGGTAATGGTACTCTGGATGAATGGCGATAAAGGCAGTTCCTGGCTGTACGCCATGGGCATACAGCATATAGTTAATAAAGTAAGGAACAGCCTGAATCTCCAAGAGCACATGCAACCAATATATTAGGGGTTCAACGCGGGTAAGGTACTGTCGTATAAAGGAAATGCCTTCCCGTAATTTACTGCAAGATTAGAGCAATCTGCTTTTCAATAATAGAGTAATAATACTCTATGATTGCGTACGCCAGTCTTTCATCTTTGTGTACAGATATCGGACTGCGATATTTTTAATTTTTTAAAACAGGTTTTATGAACGTAAGATTACACAAACTATGTGCTTACCTATTACCGCTGCTGTATGCCCTATTCAGTACTGCTGCGGATGCCGGAGCACAGCAAATTGTCCAGGTAGGTTCCGACACTACCTCCAATAACCTCTATAGCCCGATTGCTTTTACTGGTGGGAAGTCGGGAAAGAACAAGCATTACCAGCTCCTCTACACTGCAGACGATATGAAGGCCCAGGGCTTTACAGGGCCGGCTATTCTTGATTCTGTAGCCTTTGATATAACGCAGGTGAATAAGTATGCTATGCCTAATTTCGGTATAAAGATGAAAAACGCCGGTTACGATGCTATCGAACAGTTTGATAGTATCGGTTTGGCGCAGGTCCATTCGGTAGCCAGCTATACCAGTACCCTGGGCTGGAACTGGTATGCTTTTCAAACACCCTTTGTATGGGATGGGGTAAGCAACCTGTTGCTCGATTTTTGTTTCGATTCCATACCCTCTCCTGATAACGACTTTACTACGTCAGGCAAATTACGTTTTGATAGTAAAACTCAGGGCAGGGTACGGTTCCGCTCTATTACTTCTCAGTGTGGAACATATTCTGCGTCAGAGTCGCATGTAAACCTGCCCAATATGCGCTTTAGTTTTCGTAAAGCCCCCGATTGTACCGGCAAGCCGGCTGCACCGGCTCTACTGCCGGGTGGGCCCTATAACATTTGTGCCGGTGCGCCCATTCCCTTAACCGTATTAGTAAGCAGCTTTCCGGCAGGTATGAGCTATGTTTGGGAGTTTTCGGTAAATAATGGTAATACCTGGGAAAAGATGGCCAATGTAACCAAGGCAACTGCCACGTTTAATCCATCCGTAAGCACCCTTTACAAGGTTTCTGTAAAATGCGGCGACCAGGTAACGGCCAGCAATGTGATCACGGTAAATGTGAACAGCACTGGCCTGGTGTATAAACCAGTGCCTTATACACAGCAATTTGAAGAATGGCAGAACCGCTGCGACAGCCTGGAGCTACCCGACGTGAACTGGACATCATCGCCGGCAACCGGCAACCAATCCTGGAGAAGAGAGGATCAGGGCGCTAGCGCAAAGTGGACCGGTACCGTAGTGCCTTCCAGCTATCCTGTTATGGCGGGCGATCACTCCGCCCGTTTCCATACTTGTAGTAATGTAGGTGAAGGAAGTTTAAGCATGTACCTGGATTGTAGCACACCCGGTGGAAAAGAATTGCGTTTCGACTATATCAATAAGACCGGCGGTTTACCCCGCATGGACGTTATGCTTTCGCAGGATGGCGGTAATACTTTTACGATACTGCAAACTTTAAATAGTATGAGCATTAATGCAGTGTGGCAGCCCCAGGTTATACCTTTCGAATCTAATTCGGCCAAGACGGTAATCCGTTTCCGCTCTTTTAGCTATTCTCAGTCGGGAGACTATGATATGGGTATCAATGATCTGCATGTTTTGGAACCTTGCAAAGAAGCCCCAGTGGCAGGTGAAGTGGACTCGAATTCTTCCTGTTCTGGTAGCGGTATGCAACTCTCACTTTCCGGTTCTACTTTTTCGGCCGGGCTAGAATGGTTGTGGCAGGAGTCGACTGATGGTATTGGCTGGACAGACGTAGCCAATGGTAATATAGAGCATCCATCTGTTTCTATTACCCAGAATACCTGGTATCGCTGCATCGTCACCTGTTCTAATTCCGGTTTGAAAGACACTACTGCGCCGAGATTATTGACGGTTAAGCCTTTCTATTATTGTTACTGCACTTCCGGTTCAACATCAACCAGCCCTTCATTAAATGTGGGTAATGTTAAATTAACCAAGGATAATGATCCTAAACTGTTGCTGGACAATGGTAATCCCTTGCCGGCTACCCAAAACCCGGAGGCAAAGAAAAATTATTCTAATTTCACAGACTTAGCTCCCGCTGACCTGTTCCGGGACAGCAGCTACAAAATTAACCTGACCTTCTTTACCCATAACGGGACCAATGTCCGCCCCATAATGTCAAGCGGTTACACGGCTATTTATATTGATTACAACAGAGACGGCGTTTACGACTATGCCGAGCGTTTGGGTTTAAACTTAAAAGCTGCCGATATCTATGAGGACTCCTTCGCCTTTAAGGTGCCCAATGATGCGACCATTGGTATTACCGGTATGCGTATTGTAACCAATACCACCACCTACGATACCGGCCTGATTAAACCTTGCGGTTCTTTCAGCAGAGGTGAGGTAGAAGATTACCTGGTACGCATCAACAACCTGCCTTGTAATGGTGCTGAAGCAACCGGACTGATTTTGGCTTCCGATACGTCTTTCTGTCCCGGCTATCCTTTCAGTCTGACTCATATGGATGCAGATTCTACATCCGGTTTGATCAGCCGTGTATGGCAAACATCAGCTGATGGGAAAAATTGGAATGATATAGTCAACTCTGAAAATGAGCGTGTAAAAAACATCATATTTGATGCCCCGGCCTACTACCGCGTAAAAGCAGAGTGTACGCGGAATTCGGTTGTGACCGCTACCGATTCGGTATGGATAGGCCAGGATGCCTTGTGTTATTGCCCTAGCTATGCTACCGGAGGATTTGCCGGGATGGCCGATAGCAGTGATTTTGGTTCCTTTAAAATGGGTAACATTGACATTCCCTTAACCGGCGGACATCTGAACAATGCAGCGGCTAACAGTAAGTATACCAGCTATACTCATTTGCCGGCTATCGAAATGTATGCAGACAGTAGCTACGGCTTTACCCTAGATCATATATTGATACGCAATGAACATGCAGATGCTAAAATCACTATGTTTATCGACTACAATGCCAACGGCCAGTATGATGTGCCGGAAGAGCGTGTGTATACCGGATTGTCTGCTTTGTCTACCTGGAGGAAAAACGAGAACATTACTATTCCTTCTGATGTTGCCCTGAATAAGGAAACGGGTATGCGCCTGGTTATTAATAACGATACTGGCGCCAACCAACCGTCAGACGATGCGTGCGGAACGTATGTATCTGGCGAAACAGAGGATTACCGGGTTACCTTCAAGAAAGCGAAGAAAGAGGAAGTTGGCGTTTCTGGTGTCGACGCATTATCTGAGGCGATCCGGGTATATCCCAACCCCTCTAATGGTATAGTTTCTATCCTATATACAGGAAACTATAAGGAAGAGGGTAGCCTTAAATTGCAGAATATCGCCGGACAAACTATTGAAACCCGTTTGGTAAGCAACCTCAACAATGGTACTATTATGAACCTCGACTTGGGCGGCTACAGCAGCGGCATATACTTTATAACTTTAGAATGCGCAGCATATAAAGCCACTGTTAAAGTGGCACTGCAGTAAGTTTTTTGTGCTTGATTTGTATAGGTTTGGAAGGCCGGGCTTGTCCCGGCTTTTTTTTATGGCAAAAAATAGATTATGCTGATGCGTTGTCTACCCGCTATCGTGTTGGCGACCTGAGAAGCAAGAAGCGATCCCGCTCAGGATGCAGCCCTGAGCGGGATCGAAGGGCGTCGTACTAGGTCGGTGCTCCATGCTTAGACTGGGCTGGCAGCAGGACAGAGTTGTACTTTGGCTGTGCTCTAACCATTGATGTATAAAGCTTTATGGCTTAATTTGGCGACGTTGTTCATATGTCCGGTGAACAAGGCAGGGCCAACCGGGGGCAAGTAGGTTACTCCATAATAGAGTAGTAATACTCTGTTTGCATCATAAACAAATGGATAGCTTTGATGTGGTATAGATATTTTTGGTATTTATGCCATATTGTGTACCCTGTAACTGGAGAAATGTGGTTCGGCTTATAGGGCCGCCTTTGTTTGCTTCTGTACTTTTGATCTTATTGGGGATATAGTCCACACAGAAGAACTAGAGTGTTAGACAAAGTACTTAACGCGAAATGCTTGAGGAACGATTATTGTGCCCATAACGAATAAGGTCTTCAAACCTCGCTAGTTTTAGCTAGCGGGGTTTGTTCAATTTTTTTAGACAATGAATATCAAATATATAGCGAGTACTATTTTCCTATTGAGTGCCTTGCTGACCAACGAAGCCCGGGCGCAAAAGAATGAAATGCAGTGGGTATTCGGCTATCATGCCGGGCTGGATTTTACAAGCGGCACGCCGGTCCCTTTCCAGTCGGCTATAGAGGGCTTTGGTGAAGGCAATGCCTCCGTTTGCGATGCTAATGGCAAACTGCTTTTCTATACAGAAGGCAGCTTTGTCTGGGACAGGAATAACCGGCTCATGCCTAATGGATCTAACCTTACAGGCCTATCGAGTACTACTTCGTATTCGGTAACATCCAGCGCCTCGCAGGGTACCCTGATCATACCTATGCCCGGCGATACCACCAAATATTTTGTCTTTTCGCTTTCCTCTATGGAGCAAAATTCCGTGGGTAAGGCCGGGCGGCTTTATTATAGTATTATCGATATGACGCTTAACGGCGGACTAGGAGATGTGGTGCCGGACAAAAAAGGCATTTTTATCGATTCCGCGCTGTCTGAAAGGATGACAGCCGTGGTAGGCGACCGTTGTAATATCTGGGTAATATGCTGCTCTATAGAGGCCAAGATCAAGGCTTACGAGATCGACTTTTCCGTGGTAAAGAAGGAACCCGTTGTTTCCAATGTTGGTATACGCCAGGAATTTACGGGTTACCTTGTGGTTTCTCCTGATGGGAAGAAAATAGCAGCTACTAAGTGTTATGTCTTTGGTGGAGGAAATGACGGCGTCAGCCTTTTTGATTTTGATATTTCAACCGGTTTGGCGACTAACCCGGTTGTCCTTATGCCGGGTTACGGCGGATACGGCGTTGCTTTTTCGCCCGACAATTCTAAATTGTACGCAGCTGGAAGCTTTCAGCATTTATTCCAATGGGACCTGACTTCTAACAATGCAACTGCCATAGCTGCTTCAGAAACCCGGATTGGCGATGCAACAATGACCAGTATTAAATTAGGGCCTGACGGTAAGCTCTATCTTAAATCCAGCGACAATTTCATTGGCAGTATCAATAATCCCAATTACGGGGGAGCTAACTGTGATTATACACCTAATGTGATCCGTTTAGCGGCTGGCACCAGTATTCACTCAGGACTGCCTAACCAGGTGCCCGAATTTAATTTTAGTAAGGATACTATGTCGTCTCGTGTTTCGGTAAGCGATATGTGTTTTAACAATAGCATGAAACTTTCTGCCAACAAGGAAGACGGCTGGACCTATGTCTGGAGCGACGGCGCCCAGGGGAAAGATCATGTGGTGCAGAAAGCGGGAACCTACTGGGTGTCTTACTACACCAGTCCCTGCACCTATAACGTAGATTCATTCGATGCTTTTTTTCCTACTTTTTATACCGCTAATAGCTGCCAGTCTGGTGCCAGTGGTATGGCTGCTGTAACACAGGCCCATGGCGATACCAGCAGCTACACGTTTTTATGGCGCGATGCCGCCGGCACCCTGATAGCCCGGGGCGATACGCTCTATAACGTACCTGCGGGTACTTATACATTGGAGGTAACTTCTTCTAAGGGCTGTTCTACAAAGCATGAGATTATTATTGAGGCTGATGTGTACCAGGCTTCGTTTGACGTCGATACCCTGGCTTGTGTTGACCAGCCGGTCGCCTTCAAAAACACCTCCGATGCCTACTATGTAAATCATAACTGGTATTTTGGCGATGGGAAAATGGACGGATCACATAGTCCTGCACACAGTTTTATATCGCCGGGTGCCTATTCCGTTATGTTAGTAGCCTACGGTCCCCGGTGTGCCGATACAGTATACAAAAACATCCTGGTAGACGACGTGATAAAAGTGAGCCTATACGCGGACAGGGATACGGTATGCCAGGGAGTACCTGCAACTTTTTATCCCAAGCCGGATGGCGATAACACGTTACTCGGGTATCGCTGGTCGCTGGGCGATCAGGTTTCCTTTGTATCCGAAGCCGGTTCCGTAAGCCATGCCTACGAACAGGAAGGCCTGAAAGCGATACAGCTGTCGGCAAATTTCAGGGCCTGCCCGGAACAGACCTATAGAGACACACTGTATGTTGCTCCGTTCCCGGTAGTAAACCTTGGGGCCGATTCGGGCATTTGCCTGAACGGCAAGTCCGTAACGCTAAGTAATATCACGGAATGGAAGGAGAGCGATAAATATAGATGGAGCAATGGATCGGCCGGCAAAACGATAGAAGTCCGCGAGCCGGGACGATATACGCTAACAGTTACCGCTACAGGAGGTTGTGTAGGTACCAGCTTCGTTGATGTCCGGAAAGATTGCTATCTGGATATACCCAATGCCTTTAGCCCCAACGGCGATGGCACCAACGATTACTTTTTCCCCCGTCAGTTGATCTCCTCCTCGGTAACCGGGTTTAATATGCAGGTCTTTAACCGTTGGGGGCAGTTGATGTTCGAAACGCATACCCTCGACGGACGTGGTTGGGATGGAAGATGCAACGGAATAGAACAGCCCCAGGGAGTATATATTTTCGTAATTGATATTAATGTTCCTGAAGGCCGGCCAGAGCATTACCGGGGGAATGTGACTGTGATCCGCTAACCGGGCGTGCCTGCGCTGCTGTATCGGCTTTGCGGTTGGAGAAGGCCGGTTTAAAGATAATTTTA
>JBEBWN010000120.1:0-10067 GCA_040392235.1 Taibaiella helva
TAGCTGAAAACTCCAGAACTTTGAGCGATCCTGCACAATAACAACTACAACGAATACATCAACATGCGCAAAGCAAAACATATTATTCTCGACCTGGGCGGCGTTATCCTGGATATAGATTATAACAGGACAGAGGAAGCTTTTATAGAACTGGGTATAGCCGATTTTGGAACACTTTATTCGCAATTACAACAAACGGAGCTTTTCGACCAGTTTGAAACAGGGCAGATTAATCCCGAGGCTTTTGTAGCCGCTTTGAAGACCCGGCTGCCATCTGCCATTACAGAACAGCAAATAGTGAATGCCTGGAATGCTATGCTGATCGACCTGCCTTTGCGCCGCCTGCAAATATTACAGCAATTGCAATTACATTACGACCTGTTTTTATTGAGCAATACCAATGCCCTTCATGAAGAGGCCTTTCATAAAATATTAAAGGAAAGATGCGGTTTTAATTCCTTCTCCGTCTTTTTCGATAAAGTTTACTATTCCCATCGAATTGGCATTCGTAAACCCGACGCAGCAGCCTTTCAACATATTCTTGACCAAAACGGGCTTAATGCGGCAGATACTCTTTTTGTTGACGATAGCCCGCAACATATAAAAGGTGCACAGCAGCTGGGCATCCAGACGATTTGGCTGCAGCCTGGTATGACGATTGAAGAGCACATTTTTCTGCCCAAGGCCCAACCGGTTTCCTGATTAATCATAACAAGTCCACGATCCACATACTATATGAAAAATATCCGACAAGTAACCGAACACATAACATTGTGGCAGCAGCAAATAGAAGGCATTACCGGCGAATTCAAGGCCAAATTTGACGACCTCAGCCCTTCTGAACTGAATCGGAAACCCAATGCGCATACCTGGTCCATCGCAGAAAACATAGATCATCTGATCACCCTGAACAGCACATATTTCCCTATATTGGAACAGTTGCAGCAAGGACGCTACCAGGTACCCTTACTCGGTAAATTGCCCTTTTATGTACGCTTTATGGGTAACACCCTGTTAAAGAGTGTGGATCCGGAACGGCGAAAAAAGATTAAGACCTTTGCGGTATGGGAGCCCAAAAATGCCGCTATTGCTGAAGATATCCTGCAAGCTTTTGTTGCGCACCAGGAAGATCTCAAAACGGCCGTCGCAGGAGCAGGCGATTTTATTGCGGCCGGAACCGTCATCGCTTCTCCCGCCAACAAAAATATTGTATACACGCTTGAAAAAGCCTTCGAAATCATTATCGCACACGAAAAAAGGCACTTTAACCAGGCTACCGAAACAATGGAACTCGTGTACCGTAAACAGTATAATTTTGACATGTAAGGCCAGGTTAACGGTATGACGGGCCCGGATACCCATCATTGAATTCAAACCTGGTATTGTCTGTCATGCCTTGCTGTCTGCTTCCCAGTAGATGCAGTATACCGGATTACCATGCAATTGTCTGCTATTATAGTATTTAACATCTGACACTGTTAAAAAATATCCATTAGCGAAATAGATAGAGGAAAGGTTAGGGTTCCAGAGGTTTACACAGCCATCCGCTTTTTAAACCTGGCCACCTACTCGCGTATCATTTAAAAGCTCAGTAAAAGGGAACAGGCCCTGTGTATAGGTTTTCTGTACTTAGTTCATTCTGGCCATAAAAAGCTGTTATATATATCTTCATATAAAGTAATCAGGAACAACTATTAGCACCGAACATTGAAATGATAAAAATAAGTGCCGGCAACAGTCAAATTACGCCGTTAAAAAGTGCTTAACATTTTTTTCAAGTATCTTGCAGCCTCAAAAATTAATTATAGTTCTATGGATGCCCTAACGGAATTCTTTCACAATCTTTATGACCCTATCAAGATGACATTGATGAACCCGGACTGGATCATGGCTCATGGTGGCTTGTTCCTGGTCGCGTTTATCGTGTTTGCCGAAACCGGCCTCCTGGTCGGCTTTTTCTTACCGGGCGACTCTTTACTGTTCATAACCGGTATCGTTATTGCGGGCACCAAAAATACACCCATACCTTTTGAAAGCCATCCTTTGAACCTGGTGTTCTGGATACTACTGCTCACCGTAGCGGCCGTAATCGGCAATTTTGTAGGTTATTGGTTTGGCAAAAAGGCAGGACCTTTGCTTTTTGAACGTAAGGATACCTGGCTCATCAAGAAAAGACATATACAACAAGCACATGATTTTTATGAGAAAAAGGGTGGGGTAGCTATTATCTTCGCACGCTTTTTACCGATCGTCAGGACCTTTGCCCCGATAGTAGCGGGTGTGGTAAAAATGGAATTCCGGAAATTTACCGTTTACAATATAATTGGCGCAATATTATGGATCGGGAGCCTGGTAACTCTGGGTTATCTCCTGGGTGAAAATGAGTGGGTAGAACGTAACCTTGAGCTGATCATACTGGCATTGGTTATCGTAACTACAGCCCCGGTACTGTTTAAAATGTTCTTCGGAAAAAAACCAAAAAAGGAAAATATCGTCAATGAGCCCGACGAAATGACTACCGTATAGAAGGGGATTGAACTTAAAACTTAAAAAACGCGCTGTGTAACCTATACAGCGCGCTTTTTTTATAACAGGAAAAAACACATACAACTACCGTTATTACGCGATTATAGGGGCAATCTATGTGTCTGGCAGATCCCTGTCCCCATTCTGCTGCGAGCCCGGTATGCGTTTCCATTTTTCTTGCAAAGGCGCAAAGAAGCCGCTACGACGCTATGTTTTGAGTGCTCTTTACCCATGTCCTGATTGCGTAATTTTTAAACATCATTTCCCATTTGGGTGATAATATTGTTAACTTCTTTTTCTGTACGTTTTAGCTTGGCCTGGCAAAATGCGATCAAAACTGAAGCCCGCTTTACTTTTTCTGCAAGCGTATCGATCGACACTTCTTCGCTCTCAATTTCCTGCGTTATGGCTACCAATTCGTTATAGGCAGCTTCATAAGTTAAATGTTCATCCATTCTTATCCCGTTTTTCTGTTACAACTGCTTTCACTACCGTATTTGCCATTAAAATATCAATTTTGCTCCCGGTTCTTAATTGTTCCGGTTCTCTGACGGGCTTACCTTCGCTATACACAATCGAAAATCCCTTCTTCAATAGAAAATCCCGGTCCATCATCCGGACCCACATACAGTGTTGTCGCAATTGCAGGTCTTCATGACGTAACCTTGCCTCTGCCAGGGATCTTACTTCCACGGAAACCTGGTTCAGTTTTTGTGCCTGGTTATGTAAAAGCCCCTTAAAAATTGGCGGTAGGGGCGCCATTACTTGCAGAAGCCGGCTTTTGTGCCCGAAAAGCAAGGACCTGGTATGATGCCCGTTTTCCATAGAGCGCTGCCTCAATCCATCTTTATAACTATTCAGGATTAAATGGGTACTATTAACCAGGATATTATTTTGCCGGGAAAGCTCCTGGAAATATGCTGTCAATAATTGCTGGGCCTGCAGCAGCATCTGTTTCAAAAGCGCGTTTGTACTGTCCTCAAAAGTTTTATTGTGGGCAATAATGAACTCTGCCGCCCGGGTAGGCGTCTTTGTTGCAGTATGCGCCATCAGGTCCGTAATGGTTTCATCCTTTTGATGCCCTATACCGGTAATAACAGGGATAGGAAATTTAGCTACCGCACGACCAAATTCATAATTATCGAAGATCAGTAAATCAGCTTGTGCCCCGCCGCCCCGGATAATGACTACGGCATCATAGTCCTTCTGTGCATGGAAAATCTGCAATAGTCCTGAGAGTAGCTGGTTTGCATTCGCCTCACCTTGTACGGCACTGAAGTAATCGTCTATTTCAAAGCGATATTGCTGCGTATTATGTTGCAGGGTATGTTTAAAATCTTCGGCGCCAGCAGAAGTGACGGAAGATATCAATGCAATTTTCTGGATAACATGGGGGAGGGGCAATTCACTATTCCGGGTTCGGAATCTCTCTCCTTCCTTCTGAATAAAGGCATTTTCTGCTACCAGCCTTTCCAATGTTGCCATCCGTTGCCGGGCCAGCACGCCAAGTGTAAAGTGAGCATCAATATCCAGCAGGTTCAGAGAAAGGCCATAAACATTATGGAAACTCACCTGTACCCGTATCAATACATGAATATCGTTACCAAATCGCTGGCCGGTCTGTTCTTCAAATTTCTGAATGCGTCCAGAGGCCAGGCCCCATGCCTTACAGGACATTTTCGCAACAATCTGCTGTGCATGCTCGTCCTTTTCTACCAACTCGAAACTATGATATTGCCTGGTCGGTTTATAGGTATGGCTGGTAATATCCGCTACAAGCCAGAAACTATGTCTACCGAATGCATCTCCCAGAACGCCTGCAATAGCAGCGTTCAGTTCTGATAAGCGTAAATAAGTCTTATGCGTCATAAAATACCATCCTTTTTCCGGTTACAACCGGAAAAAGGTTACCGCAAATTCATTTTGGGTCATATTCCCATTTAGTCGACCCCTGCGCCAAAATTACTGTTTATCCCGGTTCCCAGTGTCAGCCGGCCCTCCTTGTATTCTTTCTTTTTGGCTGCCCCAGCTGTAGAGCGGCGTGAAAATAAGTGTGCTGATCAGTCCGCCATTAATAACTGTAGCCAAAGGGCGTTGTACCTCCGGGCCGATATCTTTCGAGGTTGCCGCTGGGACCGGGCCCAGCATTGCCAGCACCAGGATAGACAATAATGCGCTTAATTGCACCCTGGCTATCCGCCCTATGCTGTCGCCGCTTACCGACCGGCCAGCAGCGGATCTGTTTAATGCAGAAATCAGCAATACGCCCGCCATGATACATATGCCAAAATATGCCAAATATAGATACGAAACCTACACCAGCAGAAACATTAAAATAAAATCTCCTTAAAAGCAGGCCCATAATAGCCCTCGCCAGGGCAAACGGAATGCAGCTCATCGTAGTCAATATGTGCCGCAGGTTCTTATACAGCATAAAAGAAACACAAATACCATTACAATCGTCAACGGTATGGTTAAGGACAATATAGCAAAGCAGAGGATCGTTTTATGCACATATGAATTGCTGTTATGTAAAAACAGAGAGATTTGCCTTTTCTTTGCGTTTTGAGGAATGACCTATAGTTATGAAAGTTTGCATAGCAGAAAAACCCAGTGTTGCAAGAGATATAGCCGAAGTGATTGGCGCCAGGCAACGTAAAGAAGGCTATTTTGAAGGTAATGGCTACCAGGTAACCTGGACATTCGGTCATTTTTGTACCCTTAAAGAGCCACATGACTACTATGAACAGTGGAGATATTGGCGACTGGAAGATCTTCCACTGATTCCACCAGGATTTGGCATTAAATTGATCGACAACGGCGGAGTAAAGAAGCAATTCGATATCATTGCCCGCCTTGTACAACAATGCGAAGAGGTAATCAACTGCGGTGATGCGGGGCAGGAGGGTGAACTTATCCAGCGTTGGGTATTATTAAAAGCTAAATGTGCCGTACCCGTAAAAAGACTCTGGATCTCCTCATTAACTACAGAAGCCATAAAAGAAGGCTTTCTTAAATTGAAAGACAGCGAAGCCTACAATAACCTGTATGCCGCGGGCAGCGCAAGAGCCATCGGCGATTGGCTGCTGGGCATGAATGCAACCCGCTTGTTTACAAAAAAATTTGCCCCGCAAAAAACAGTATTGTCTATTGGCCGGGTACAAACGCCAACCCTGGCTATGATTGTTCAGCGGCAGAAGGAAATCAACGCTTTTGTAGCCGAGGAGTATTGGGAATTGAAAACTATATACCGGGATACTGAGTTCACAGCAACTATCGACAGGTTAACCAATGCAGAAAAAGCAGAAAAAGGGCTGGAATATCTTCTTCAGCACCTGTTCGAAATAACATCTTTTGAAAGGAAGGAAGGAAAGGAGGGAAATCCCAGGCTTTTTGACCTGACTGCCCTCCAGGTGGAAGCAAACAAGAAATACGGCTACTCGGCTGAAGATACGCTAAAATATGTGCAGAATCTTTATGAAAAAAAACTGGTCACCTACCCCCGGGTGGATACGACCTATCTTTCTGAAGACCTGCATCCCAAAATAGCCGGTATATTGCAGAGTATGTCGCCTTATGCGCAGTTAACCGCTCCTTTGCTGACCCAACCTATACCCAAGCCCAAATCCGTATTCGACGATAATAAAATAACCGATCACCATGCCATAATACCCACCGAAATGTCGCCCCAGGGCCTTTCTGTAGCGGAAGAAAAAAGAGTGTATGATCTTATTGCCAAACGGTTCATCGCTGCCTTCTACCCGGAATGTAAAGTGGCCAATACTACCGTGATGGGGAAAGTAGGACAAGTGCCCTTTAAGGCAACGGGCAAACAAATATTGGAACAAGGCTGGCGGGACGTATATGCCCGGGATGTGCAGAAAGAAGAAGGAGAGGAAGCTGAGCGTATTATGCCGGTCTTTACCGAAGGCGAAAGCGGCCCCCACGAGCCTAAGATACACAAAGGCAAAACAACAGCGCCCAAACCCTATACGGAAGCCACTTTGCTCAGGGCTATGGAAACAGCGGGTAAACAGGTAGAGGACGAAACCCTGCGCGAAATGCTGAAAGATAATGGCATTGGCCGGCCGTCAACCAGGGCTAATATTATTGAAACTTTGTTTCGGAGAAAATATATCGAAAAGAAAAAAAAGAATCTTTTCGCCACCCCAACAGGCATGGACCTGATCGATACCATACAGAATGAATTGCTGAAAAGCCCGGAACTGACAGGGAACTGGGAAAGCAAACTGCGACAAATAGAGAAAGGTAGTTATGATCCGGCCTTGTTTAAGCAGGAATTGATACAGATGGTGGTCGATCTGACCAATGAGGTCAAGTCAAGTAGCCAACGGATTATCGCTGCCGCTGACACCACAAAGAAAATTACCCCTGAAAATACCCAATCGACCAAAGCCGTCAAAACGCCCCGTGAAAAGGTAAGCCTGGAAAACAGGCAATGCCCCAAATGCCGACAAAATATACTTCTGAAAGGGAACACAGCTTACGGCTGTGCCGATTTTACAAATTGCGGCTTTAAAATACCCTTTACGCTCTTTGGCAGGAAACTTACCGAAAAACAGGTAGCCGACCTACTGGATAAGGGCAAAACCGGGAAGAGTAAGGGATGGGTTCTTCCCGGCACTACCGATCCCGTTGCAGGGGCGTTGGTATTGCAACCCGATTTTAACCTGACCTTGCAATAGCACCTTTGGGCACCGGGTGTTCCTCTTACGCTCTATAAATAGCCTCCGGGTATCTTCAAGAGGAAGTAGTTGATTTAAAAAACACTTCCAAACAGTTTACTCCCCGTATTTATTGTACAGGTCGCTATAAACAAAAGATACCTTATCGCACCAGGGCCTGGTATTCCTGGTAAATATGATCATCTGGCTCTTTTCGGGAGTACTCCTTCAATTGCGCATAATTATACCTATAAATCCAGGAAATCCCCCATTTTTGGTAGTATCCATCCTCAGACCGGTAAATAGGATCTGCCATAGCCTCGTCCAGGCTGATCATTTGGTACGCCCTGCTTTTCAGCTCCCGCACAATTACCGGGAGATAATGTTCATTCAATACGTTATCGTGACAAAGGTAAATCTGCTTAACAGCCCGGCCATAGAATTGGCGACACATTTCTTCGATATAATCAAACATTCGCAATGTTTGTTGTACATACCGCCCACCGGTTTGCGCTGCACGGGCGGAATCCCCTTTCGATAAATGGTATTCATATACAGCGTTATAGGCCCAATCTTCACTTTCTACAGTAAAGGGCGTTAAGATCAATCCTTTATCCCCCAGGTACCGGCGTATAAGATCATGCTGCATGCTATCGCGCCCCAGGCAATTAAACGGAAAGCGGAAGTACTTCAAAACCTTGCCGAACCGTTGGGCAAGGGGAAGCGAAATTGCCAATCCCCGCTCGATATCCTTTGTATAAAATGCAAAGGTTGTATCACTATAATAAACATGGCTGTAAGTATGGCTACCCGGCGTAATCAACGGCTCTGCCATCCATTTCTCTATATTACGAAGGCGTTTAAGCGTATCATCAAGAAACAAACGGCCTTCACAAACCAGGATGGTAACGGGCAATTGCAGGCTGACAATACTGTCCAGCATATTGGTTTTAAAATCTTCGGGCAAATAGGCATTTCGTTGTTCTATGTCATCCATGGTGATCGCTACCGCTTTTTGCTGTGCCCAGGTCATTTTCGAACTGAAAAACAGGCACAGCATATAAACCGGCAATAAACAAATAAACCGCCTACGGCGGAAGAGCTTTCCAATGCCATTGTAAAACTCGCCATAGTCGCTCTGAATTCCTGCACTGTTTGGTAATTCCATTGGTCGTTCCCTTCGTATAACACAAACCGGCTAAGCCTGATAGCCGGCATTATGCTTACAAATATAAGCATTCCGTTTATAGCCGGATATCGCTGCAAATCCGGGAGAAAAGGGGAATACTACGTTAAATGCATAGCTTTGCCGGCAATTGATTCATTTGGTAACGCATTACTTTATATGAGTATAACGAATAGAAAGGGGCTATTCCATAAAAGAATGTGGGCAATTGGTGGAATGATGCCGGCAAACAAAGCAGAATTTTATAACAGAGTTATTGTAGTAATCGGACTGCGAGCCCTGCAGCGCCGTAAACCGTCTATAGTATAAAATGCATTGCGTTCGCTCCGCTAGCCTTTCTGTACCGGCAGGGGCAATCGTATCCATAAAAAGAAATAAAATGACTGTAATATCAATAAGATCCAAGCCCGACTACAAAGACAAAGCCATTCGTTATCTGCAGGCCAGCTGGCCAGAGGTATCGCCCGTGATTTACGAAGATTGTATCCGTAATAGTATACTGGCAGAGCAATTCCTCCCGCAATGGTATTTGCTCGAAAAGGAAGATATTATTATCGGTTGCGCCGGTTTGATCACCAATGATTTCATCAGCCGTATGGATCTCTATCCCTGGTTATGCGCCCTTTTTATAGACCCGGCTTACCGTGGGCAGGGTTATGCTGCCTCGCTGATTGAACAGGCTAAAAACGATACCCGGCAGGCCGGGTATACTTATCTTAATTTATGCACCGATACTAAAGGCTATTACGAACGGCATGGCTTCAGCTATATAGGCCAGGGTTATCATCCGTGGGATTTGGAGTCCAGGATATACCAGATTAAGCTATTGTGACCAGGGAAGATTTTTAGCTTGTAACATCTTCCATTCGATATAAACCAATAAACCGACAACTAATATCTCTGCACCAAAATAGCTCGCTACAGCAGGATGTAGAACATTATACTGGCACAGGACAAAGCAGAACGTCACGCCGATATAAGCCAGGTTTCCCAGTATGGCCGCTTTCAGACAGAGCCGGGCACAGCTCCGGTTAGAACGGTAATAGATCAGGTCGGCAAAACCCAGAACAGCCGCAAATATGATCAGAATAACCATTGTAGGGCCGGACAAACCGGTATCGAAAGGGAGGAACCATAATAATATCAAACAAATCAAGCTAAAAAAAGCACCTGCCGCATCAATTAAAAAAATAGTTCCGGGTTTAGGGGAAAGTCTATGCAATAGGTATTTTATAATCGCCATACAATTTTAGGGGCCGGCAGCAAAGTTTCTTCCACTTTAATATTCCGGTATGTACAAAATTACACAGTTTAAAGTCTAAATGTAAATCTGCTCGTTATGCTATCCCTTCAGGAACTTTTATGCTGCTGTTGGGATCAGAAAAATTTGCATCCGTCGGACTGATTTCCTCAAGAAAATAAAACTATTTGCATTGAACGTTCCGTCTGAGGGGTTAACTTGTTTATAAAAACATATTTTAAACCATTTCCTGGCGCATAACCGGTAAAACGAATATTGGCCGGACAAGGAAAAGAGGTGATTGCCCCCTGACCTGTGGGGCATACAAAACTGCGTTCCAGGAAATGATGTGCGTTTAAGGAAAAAACTCCGGGTAGCTTAAACGCAATAGGCACACAACCGGGAAAGGGTTGACTATAAATTTATAAGG
>JBEBWN010000121.1:0-9975 GCA_040392235.1 Taibaiella helva
TCAGCAGCAATCTTTTTCATATTTAAATGGTAAAACCCCTCCCTGTTCACCAGCTTTAATACACTCTTGAGTATGGCTTCTTTTTTATCCATATACAATATTAATTAAAAAAATGAATGAACGTTCATTTTTGACAAACAATTTTCGTTGCCTTTTTTCGCTCCCCGCGGACGCCCTGTCTGCTGCAAAAAATGTTATCCCATATATGTGCATAACTTACTCTGCCCTCATTTGATTTTTAACTTTGGGTTAAATATTTTCGCATCAACTATTCCATTTAGTGTACATATCAGTCTATGAAGCTAAACTCTTTAAAAGATGATCTGATCAGGGATTTCCAGGATCAGAAAAGAGCAGTAAATGAGCAGGTGGCCCTCATCGACCCAATGGCTACTTCGCTGCGCAAGCCTGCCGCAAAGAGATTGCTCAATACCGGCTTCATCGTTATGATGGAGGTATTGAGTTGGTTATTATTCCTGGGATGCATTGCTTTTATTATTTTCATGGATAAGCTTTACCCCTTTTACTATCTCAACAAAATAGTTTATGACACGGCTCTTCCCCCGTCTTATCCTATAGACGATATGAAAACGTTGTCCTGGATTATCAGGGGTATGGCGTTGGTTTCCGGCTTGCTTTTTTTCGCTATTGCACGTATGCTGGCCACTATTCGCAATAAGAACAGCATATTACACCTTACCGGAAAAAACCTGAAACTTCTTGCAGAACAATTACTGCAACGTAAGGCAAATATGGCGGCGCTGGAACAACGTAACCCCATTGAAATGCCTTCTAACACTGATACCGTTATCGTACCACAGCAAAAGCCACACGACGATATATTACTCTAACCGCGGCTTCTGCGGGTAATAACAACCACGTAATCATGTATTTTGAACAAATCCGGGAAACTGTATCCTTTATCAGTGCCAGGACAAATGGTCCGGTAAGCTTGGGTATTGTATTGGGTAGCGGACTGGGGCCGATGGCAGACATGGTAGAGGAAGCGCAGGTTATACCCTATGCCGGGATCCCCCATTTTCCACAAAGCACGGTAGAAGGCCATGCTGGCAAGCTGATCCTGGGCCGATTACGCGGTAAAAATGTAATAATGATGTCGGGCCGCTTTCATTATTATGAAGGCTACAATATGGAGGAGGTTACCTTCCCCATCCGTGTCATGCAGCTGTTGGGTATCCATACTCTTTTTCTGTCCAATGCGGCGGGGGGCATGAATGCCCAATTCCAGGTGGGCGATATCATGATGATCCGTGATCATATCAATTTATTTCCCGAGCAACCTTTAAGAGGGCCCAACGATCCGCGCCTGGGCATTCGCTTTCCAGATATGAGCGAGCCTTATAGCCTTGAGCTGATCGCCCGGGCGCAGCAGATCGCCGGCCAACGCGGCATGCCGCTACAGGAAGGGATTTATGCCGGCTTGCAGGGGCCCAGTTTTGAAACACGGGCAGAGTATCGCTGGCTACACACTATAGGCGCCGATGCCGTTGGAATGAGTACTGTGCCGGAAGTTATTGTGGCCCGGCACGGCGGCATCCAGGTTGTTGCCGCCAGCATCATCAGTAATATGGGCATCCGCTCAGAACAAAACACCGTTACCCACGACGAAGTTTTGATGGCTGCTCATAAAGCAGCTGGCAATCTGGCGCTCCTCTTTGCAGATCTTATAGCTACTCTACCCTGATCTGTACCCTGTCCGACTACATGTATAACACCAGACACAAAGTAGATTGTACCTTGCGGGGGAAGATTTAAAAATTGTACAGTATCTTACACTGCTATTATTGTACAATTAAATGATTTTTACAGCAAAACGTAGCTTCCTGCCCCTACTGCATGAAGTATTGCCAACCGGTATAAAATTATGGGCTATAGGGGCGCTGATTCTTATACTGTACAGCAATAAGGCTATTGCTAAAGCCATTGTTTACGACACCCGCGACGGTTTAAGTAATAACAGCATCAATACCTTATTAAAGGACCGCAATGGCCTGATCTGGATAGGAACACTCAAGGGTTTAAATATTTTCGATGGTTATACCTTTAGCCTGGCCGAAGGCCCCCTGGCTAAGCCCAGGGTTTTTGCCCTGGCCCAACCGGCTTCCGGACAAACCGTGATGGTAGGTACGGACAGGGGTGTATTTGCTGTAAACGCCCGTAATTTTGAAGCCCGTCTATTACGTGCCCCCGCCGAGCCGGAAGCAATCTGGTGCACAGACAAAGTAAGTGCGCTATGCACACTCCCGGGCAGTAATGTCCTGTTTGCCCTGTTTGCAAAGAACAGGATTGTGCGTATTGATGAGAAGGGGCGGTTATCTCCTGTAGTGCAGATCGACAGTACCATACATCTAAGGGAAATACATTATCGCGATGCGGACAACCTACTGCTAATCGGTGAAAAAGTCTACAATCTTAACCTGTCCCGGAAAAGTCTCAGCCCCCTGCCGGCTCTCGAAAAAGTCAGCCCCCTTTACGGCTATTCCGCCGAAGGACGAATCCTGTTCAACAGTTTTGCACAAGGTATTTCGCTGTATGAGCTACCCAGCTTAAGACTAAAAACACCAGCGGTGGTTATAGAAAATAACAACCGTTTTGACCAGGCCTCGAGGGCTATTGTCAAAAATAACAAACTCTACGTATTCGGTAAAAATTATACATTTTCCATCATCGATCTGCAGACACAACGTATAGTAGAAGTTGCGCAGAAATATCCCAATATCTTCGAGGGTAAAACATGCAACGCTATTTGGGTCGATGAGCATAATGTTATCTGGATGGCCACCCACAGGGGGTTAATCAAGGTGGCCGAGCGGCCCGAGTCTTTTACCCGTCCACTATATAATTTCCCTGCCCGGGTCAGTACACGTAAAATGCTGGAGACGGCTTCCGGTGATATTTATATATGTTCCTACAGTGGACTGTGGCAATTCCGGCAAACGACACAACAGTGGACTGTTTATAGCCGCCCGCCCCTGGAGCGCCCACGAACCAGTAGCTTTCCTGACCCGTTCACACCACTCTGCATTCTACCAGATGCTACAGGTAATTATTTGTATGTAGGTTATACCGGCGACCGCCTGCTTCGTTTTGACCAACAAAAGAAAATATTCGAAGCCTTCGACTACAAAGAGCAACTCAATGGTGGAAGCTTCCATTCAATAGGCTGTATGGCCGCCGACAGGCACCTGCTTTGTCTGGGCCCCAATAGTGGGCTGGCTAGCTTCGATACCAAAACCGCGGTGCTGACCTACCATAAAGGAACGGCTTTCGATCTGGGCAACCGTAGGGTAATGTTTCTCTACAAAAGTAACAGGTCCCATTTGTTATATGCGGGTACCGATAATGGGCTTTTTGTTATTGATCCGAACAGGGGTATCATCAAGCGTTACGATTTCGATAGCCGGCCGGCATTGAGCTGCGTCGAGATCATCTTTATTGATGAAGACGCACAAGGCAACGTATGGCTAGGTACCCAGGGAGGTGGTATTAATATACTCTCGGCAAATGGCAAAACGATACAAAAAATAAGGAAACAAGATGGGCTAAGCAATGATATTGTGTATGCTATTATCCCGGCAGATAGCAATACCTTATGGATCAGTACATTTAGTGGCTTAGCCCGCTACCGGAAAGATACCCGTTCCTTTAATAATTATTTTGAGGAAGATGGCCTGGCCTCTGATGAGTTCAACCAGAACTCTTTTCTGAAAACCAGGAAAGGCGAAATACTTATGGGTAGCATAAATGGTATTACCGCTTTCTATCCCCGTCAGATAGCCCCATTGCCCACTTTCCGAATTATCGCCACGGGCATATCCAAATGGGACGATAAAACCCAATCGCTGGTAATGACCCGTTTATTACCGGATAGCCAGCAGGTAATTATCAAAAGGCCCTCAGACCAGGTTATGGAGGTGCATCTGGCCAGTACCGACTATTCTGACCCGGGCAGAAATAGCTTTTATTATCGAATCGGCGGAAAACAAGGTTCATGGGTTCCGCTGGGCGACCGGCATTCTATTAACCTGGCCAGCCTGCCTTACGGCGACTATCCTATAGAGGTTAAGGCTATCAATCCGCGAGGCACCTTATCTGACCGTACCCTGGTACTCTATGTTGATATTGTCCAACCCTTTTATCGTACCTGGTGGTTCTACCTTTCCCTGCTGGTACTGACCGGTGCCTTCTTCTATGCAGCCTACCTGGTAAAGTCGCGAAACTTTAAGAGCGTACTACAGCTACGCATGAAAATTGCCAGCAACCTGCACGACGAGGTAGGCAGTCTCCTCACCCGTATTACCCTGGTTGCTGTTAATTTACGGCATAATAAATACACTGAAATACAAAAAGACAATAAGCTCGACCGCATTGTCAGCCTTTCGCGCGATGCCGTTACTTCCATGAGCGATGTATTATGGGCTATAGACTCCCGTAATGATTTTGCTGTTAACCTTTGGGAACGTATGCAGGAACACGCCGACGAGCTATTAAGCCCTTTAAATGCAGAAATATATTTTCTGGTATCGGAGACCGACCTGAGCCAGCCCATATCGCCCGACGCCCGGCAGGAGCTTTATCTTTGGTACAAAGAGGCTATTCACAACATAGTAAAGCATAGTAAGGCAAAAAATGTGCATATCAGGTATCATATACAAAAAAAGGCTTTCCACCTGAAAGTTACCAACGATGGGGTGCCGCAGGAGCCGGAACCTCACATTTCGGGCCAGGGTCTGAACAACATGCGTATGCGCGCCCGGCGTATAGGCGCCCGGTTGAAAATAGAGCAGAAAGACGATACCTTTACCGTGGAAATCAGCAAGGCGGAATAGTGATAGGGCAAAATCAAAAAGCGGCAGGCAATGAATATCCAAGGTAATAATTGTACAGCCTGAAAACAGAAACCGAAGCCTATTCACATTCTTTTAATTATTATGTATTAATTTTTAAACTTTTAAATAGACGATCTGTTGCAGCTTACCGAGCGCCTTCTGAAATTTAAAATAATGCACCCAATATTCATAAAGTTGCCCGATACACATAAAATGCAAATGGATGATTGAGAGAGTAATGTCTTATACAAAGTCAATAATATTGTACATTTGCTTAAAATCATTAATATAGATAGTTATTTCCCCAACTTCACAACAACATGAATCGTATTACTTGTATAGTATTCCTGAACCTGTTAATTTGTCTCCAGTCATATTGTCAAGGTTGGAAAACTTTAGGTCCAGACGATCTTAACCAACCTACTTACCATCGTGCGAAATATATCAGCATGGCCCTTTATGATAATGAACCTTTTATCGTTTTTGCTGATATGGAGAATGGTAACAGGGTCACAGTCAGGAAGCATACCACAGAAGGGTGGCAATATGTAGGCACACCAGGATTTTCAGCTGGCGTGGCTTCCTATACTGATATCGCTATAGATAAAACGGGAGTACTTTATGTCGCATATCGTGATGAGGTTAAAAGAGGAAGAATAACTGTAAAGAGCTATAACGGAATGATCTGGCAAGACGTAGGCACACCGGGTTTTTCCAAAACTACCGTGAAATATGTTTCCATTGCTTTGGACGGCCGTAACAATCCTTATGTAGTATATACAGATGACTTAAATAACAATAAATGCTTTGCAAAGACTTTTAACGGCACTGCATGGGTTGATGTAGGTCCGTCGGGTGCAGTATCATTAAGTGGCTCAGATAATCCGGTATTAGCATTTGATGCAGCGAATGTACCTTATGTGGCATTTTGGGATGTTTCTGTTGGATATAAAGCGACTGTCCGGAAGTTTAATGGAAGTGTCTGGACAAATGTTGGTAGTCCCGGATTCTCTGACAATGCGTTTGGTGAATATATGGATCTTGTTGTTAATAGCACCTCTAATCCTATTGTTACGTATAGAAATGGAGCTAGTGGTACTATTGCTGTGCGGCAATTTAACGGAACAAGCTGGGTAGAACTGGGGGTTTCTCCCAATGGCCTTGAGCCAGCTCTTGCACTTGGAAACAACGATACGCTGTTTCAGGCATATGCGGATTATAGTGGAAGTGGCGGTGCTCTTACGATACGGAAATATGATGGAACTCAATGGACAACTGTAGGAACAACGCCTTATACTCAAGTTACGAATATTTCACTTGGTGTTGCTGCAAATAATATTCCTTATCTAGCCTGTAATACTTATGATCAAATAGGCGCAGTTATCAGATATGATGGTATTTCCTGGCAGGACGTAGTTACGTACGGACACAATGGGAGTCGTGCTTCGAGTCCGGCAGTAGCTATGGATCGCTCCGGAATCACATATATACTATGTGCGGATTATACGGCAGAAGGAAAAGCAACAGTCAGAAAGTATGTAGGAGGTGAATGGATTGTTGTCGGTAGCCCTGCAATTTCGAATAGCGCGATTAGCCTTAGCTCCATTTATATAACAAACAAAGACAGTATATATATAGCCTTTATAGATGGCTATTCGGGTTTCAGGGTTAAAAAATTTGATGGTACAGATTGGCGGGATATCGGCGACAGCGCCCAGATCGGCCCTGGAGAATACTTGGATATTGCTGTCGATGCAAATGACGTGCCATACATCGTATATTCCGACTTCCTGGCCAGACAGGCGCCTACTGTGAAGAAATTTGATGGTAGTAACTGGGTCACGGTTGGTCTTGCTGGGTTTGAAGATAATTCTGTTTCCTATACTAAGTTAGCTATAGATCATGATGGTATTCCCTATGTTGTTTATCGCAATAATTTGGGCTGGCTGGATGCCGTAGCGAAAAAGTTTAATGGTATATCATGGGTAAACGTAGGCAGCTCTGCATCTAACTTTGACGATGCATATTACACAGATATAGCCATTAACGATAATAATGAGCCCTACGTGGTTTGTAACACTGAAAGAGGCACTGTCGTCAATAAATTTGATGGTAGTTGGCGGCGATTAGGAGGAAGTGTGACGACCAAAGCACTTTTTCCTTCTATAGCTATAGGTTCAGGAAATACGCCTTACGTATCCTATATTAGTACGGAAAACGGGAACAGAGTTTTTGTAAAGAAATATGCAGATGGCGTATGGCATATGCTCGATACGGTATCACGGGGATATTCTTATGATGTAGCTATGGCTGTCTATGATGATACTCCTGTAGTTGCCTATCTTTCTTCCTCGAACAATGTATTTGTTAAAAGTTATAACGTACCTCCTGTTCGCATTGGTCAGTATGGCAATGACTACTCCGAATGGCACCTCTATCCGAATCCGGCCAGCGATTTTGTATATATTCTGTTCCACGCTAAAAATACTACTGGAGTCGTAACGCTATCCAATATATTCGGACAAGTAATTTATGAGGAAACCCTTGTAGACGCCAGTATACAAACATTCTCCATTTCTCATCTTCCATCTGGCCTTTATATTGCAACCATATACACTGCGGAAGGCCATATGTCTAAAAAGTTTATAAAGCAATAAAAACCGCGCTGTATTCTCCGGTAAATTAATTTTATCTGATCACAGAAAAACGAATTGTCTTTAAATCATTTTCGGTGATTAAACGGAGCATATAAGACCCAGAAGCATTAGCGGGGCCGATCCGTATCGTATGATTCAGCAGATTATTTTGAACTTTGAGCGTTTCCTTATATACAACCTGCCCTAGGTTGTTCATCAGTTCAATGTTGATAATGCCATCCATATACCCTGATACAGTAAAAACGCCTGTATTCGGGTTGGGATATAAGGTTAGCGGAGTTTGTGTCATGTTGTAAATGACACCTGTAGCGTTGGAATCAATTGTAATATTGCTGACGCCAACAGCGCTATCCGGGATAATACATTGTTCGCTGCTGTGCAGTACAACGGAAACTACATCCTTGCTTTGCAGCGTATTAGTGGCATATGTATTATTGCTGGCGCCTGTTATCGGTACATCGTTCAATTTCCACTGATACAAGGGTGCAGTACCTCCGTTTACCGGTTGGGCTGTAAACACCACAGGAGTACCTGGTAATATATTTCCACCAGGATCCGACGAAATTTTCACACCAGGGATACGTGGTTGTATGATACGTATATCACAAAGGTTTTGCGAGGTGATATAGTATGGGTTTGTGCTGGTTAATCTTAATCTGTAACCGCTACCACTGGGTACACCCGTAGGGATTGTACAAATAATACTATCTATAAAGTCAGCGGTTAAAGAAGCAATGACCTGTGACCTGCTAAAATCCCCATTTGCATCTGATAATTGCACTCCGAAGATATTTCCCCAAAAAAAGTTACCACCGATATCGACATGAACAACAATCCGACTTCCTCCACACAATACCGTGTCTGTAAACGGTTCTTTAAAGGTGATACGAGGCGGTACAGGAGCGTTATACAACGAATCACAAATTTTCGGAGTATATTTGAGTATAAACCCATCCATACCATTAGGATGCAATGTATCATTGTAAAACCTTACATCCTTTTGTGGACTATACTGGCCATATAAAATTAATCCTCCCTGCTCGGCGGGTAATGTGTGTATGTAAGTATACCTGCTTTTACCGTTAGAAGTTCCAATACGTGTAGCATTCTGAATAGTTCCGGAAGTGTTATATTGTGCAATTGCAATATTCGGGTCTTCATTCAACAGCCTGATATTAGTATCATTGGTTGCTGAATAGAATGTATCATAAGAAGCTAAAGAAATACCGGTATAATATGAAAAGCCAGCTACAAATACTCCCGTGTCAGACACACTTAAACCACAGCCCCGGGTCATGCCACCACCTGTGTACCAATCTAAAAAGCCGTCTTTAGTAATTTTGTATAAATGAACAGGACTTTTTTTAATTGTAACAAAGGAACTGTCCGCATTAAAGAAAAATGCGGAATCAGGAAGGTAACTCCGAAGTTGCCCATTGCTGACTATGTAAATATTGCCATGCGTGTCTATATCAATTGCTGTAGGATCCGAACCGCCATACAAATAATTTGCATCGCTTACGCGCCACAATGGCTTCCCTGAGGAGTCGTATTTTACCGCGTAAAACTTATGTGGGTATGGGCTCCCTTTGGGGACACTTATATTTAAACTGTCTGTATTTCCGGAAGCATAGAATGTAATATCCAACTCAAACATTCCGACAGCAATGAGATTTGATTCCTTATCTGTAGCTATAGCCGTAAGTTTCCGATAGTTTGGTCCATTTTGATTAATTGTTGAAACCTTATCAAGCTGCCCGGCCAGCGTATCTATCCAGAGAAGGCACTGCTGCCATCCCCGATAAGATGCTGCATACTTAATCCGGCTGGTATCCCCTGCCTGCTCATAATAGGAGCCGCGCTCTCCTGCCACAATTAACTTTCCGTTTGGTGCGTAGATAATATGCAAGGGTTCCGTGTCTGTGTGCGTATGCCAGAGTACTTGACCATTTTTATTAAGCTTCGCAATAAAATAGCCTATGGAATACATTGCGCTGGATGGGGCTTCGCCAGCAATCTTTGTATGAGTTGAACCATTATCATACCAGAAAGGAATTCCCTTGTGGAACATGCCGCATATATAAATATTATCATGGTCGTCTGTAGTTATTGAACTGATATTTACTTTTTTTGTCAACTGCGTATAATTAGAGTCAACACCGTAATCCAACCAGTGCAAATTACCATTGAAATCATATTTTGCGATATAGATACATCCATCCGGAGTACGTCCTAAACTCTTGTTGTCCTTACTGGGAAAAATATGTTGGTAATAAGTACCAGCTATGACAAAGCCATCGGACAGCCTGGCTGCTTTGGAAATATTCAGATTTTCATAACCAGGCCATTCCGGATCGTTCCCGTCTAAACCAATAGCCCAACATGGATTAAAAGTGGATTGGGCATTTGAGCAATACACTGCTCCCAGGAAAAAAACAGTAATCCAGTAAAATGGTATAAGGGTTTGA
>JBEBWN010000122.1:0-9925 GCA_040392235.1 Taibaiella helva
CGCCGCAGAGGCTAAGCTAAGCCCGCTTTTTTGTCTGGCTATACTACAGCCGGCAAAGCCGTATGAAGTATAGACTTCAAGAGGAGGGAGACTCTTTCCCTATCAGGAAGGGCTTTAATATAGATAGCCGCAGGTTTCGCCGGCGGCTATCTAATATATTTTATGCTGCTGCAAGCTTTACAACCTATTTTACTGGATTTGCGATGTTTTCGCCCTGCACTAAATTGGCGAATTTCTACAGTTACTATATTGAAATTCAATTGAATGTCAGTTAGTCAGCAAGCCCTAAATACGCAGGGAATTGTAAGCTTATTCATAAATTTTCTTAATATACAACGTGCTAGGAAAAACAGCAAACAAGCCTTGAAATAAGGGGAGCCGGAAACGCCACTTTATCGTTTAGAACAGGCAAAGGATGGAAATCGTCTAAAAATTAATTTGCGCCTGGATACGTAACAAATTGCCTTTTTGAAAATTGTTCTGCAATTTGTAATCCTCAAAACGCCTGGATGACATAGTATACATCACCACTAATTCGAACTGCTTAAAAGGTTGCCACTCCACGCCGAACTCCAATTCATTGACTTTATAACTTCTGGCATCCAATTCATGCTTTTTACCACCGCTATAGTATTGAATACGGGAAAAAGGAATTAGAATATGTTGATTCATCCGGAGCAGGTACGATAAGGTTATATATCCGCCCTGTAGATTCCGGACTTCAATGGAATCGGTATACTTATTATATTCAGGGCCACGTCCAACATTATACTCGGCCTGGATACCCAAAGGTTGCGGATAAAGAACAAAGGAGGCGGCAACTCTTTCATCTTTGTAACTTCGATTAGCTACCACGGCATTTCCGTCGCTCGATTGCTCTTTCGGTATTATAAAGTTGCCGGTATAAGCCTGGATACCAGGCTCAATAATCTGGTCGCCAATTTCGAAAGGATAAGATAAGCGACTTACCCAATGCAACTCTTTATTCAGATCCGGCTTATTGGCCGTTTGGCCGTTAATGGCGCCAAAGGCAAAAACACCGTAGTCTCCTGAACCCTTGAGGCATTTACTGACCAGTTCGGATAATAGCTGACGCGTTTTAGTTGGAGCCCAATAAAAAAAAACGCCTAAGTCCCGTTCATTACTGAAAGCGCTGTTAAGGCCATCATTTCTATCAAGCGGTAAGCGATTCTGACTCGATTGCATATTTTCGAAGCCGAAAGGAATTTTACTCTGCCCGATGCGGAAACGGAATTCATTCTTTGCATCTACGCCCAAATCAAAATAAGCATCTCTGATTTGCCCGTAGTTCAGTCCCGAAGAAACAGCGCTGGCAAAATCGGGCTGCAAATAAAAAAATACCCTTTTCCCAATCTGTCCAGAGAAGACAACACGCGCGCGACGTAAAAAGAAACCCCCACCATCCCCCCAACTCTTATCGCATTGTTCGCACTTAAGATCGGGGTTGGTCTCTAGTAAACGATTATAACGAACCTGCAAATAGCCCCTGATAGAAAAAGACTCATACCATTTTTTTTGCACATTGGCCGTGCGAGAAGTATCAGCAATTTGAGCCTGGCTTGCCATACCAATTGCGGTCAATAATAATGTCAACAATCCTTTCCTTAACATTTTTTCAGTATCCGTTTTATACATGAATAGTTGCTTAATAGGGGCAACCATAATGAATCCTAACAAACGGCGGCAAAAATAGACTGGTAACAATTATATAACGCATTGTTATCTCAGAAGTAAAAATTAGATAACACTTCGATTACATTCACATAATGTAATGATAACAATTTGATAATACAGAAATTTAACCCTTTAGTATTCAATTCATTAACCCTTCATAAGGGTCCCAAAACACCTCTTCCCAGTTTTGCACCTGATCTTGTACAACCTTTATTCCTTCTGCTTCTAATAACTCCTGCATACGATTTCCGCCAAAATGATGCTTTCCGCTTAATATACCCCGGCTATTGACAACCCTATGAGCAGGGATACCCGGACGACTATCGGCCTTATTCATAGCCCAGCCCACCACCCTCGCAGTAGCAGAAGTACCCAGGCATCGGGCTATTGCACCGTAAGATGTCACCCTTCCGGGAGGAATACGCTCTACAATGTCATAAATTAGCCCGGTAATATCCTGTTTCATTGCTGGTAAAATAACAAATGGATTACTTCACCAAAAGCAACCCATTTACGTTAAGAATAAGTATAATAACCCTAGTAATTCCCCGGCTTATGGCCAGACTAGAAAAAAGGATGTCAGCTGCGTCCTTTTGCCTGTTCCTTTGTTCTGACACGCAATATTTCTGCGCGCTTTACTTCAGGAACATTAATATAATCATAAGGGCAGTGCCGGCAACCGTTGCCGCAGCAGTAACCTCTCTTTTCCAGGTAGTGCGCCGTAAGAACCATTTTCCCTTCTTCATTGAAGTAGTAATCCTTTCCTTCCTCTATTTTCATGCCAGCTCTCCTCTTTCCTTATCCCGGTATCCTGGCCATATATTTCTTCATTTCGTTGAGCTGCTCAATGATCTGTTCATTTTTGGGCTTTGCTGCTTTGGCTTTTGCAAAATAGAATTTAGATCCTTTAAAATCTCTTCTTTGCATACAAATCGAAGCCAGTTGCAGATAGGCTGTGGCGCTGCTATCGGCATCGGGCAAACCAGATTGAACGGCCTTACGTAGCTGCTCGTAGGCTTCCTTCATATTACCCTTACGATAGGCTATAGAGCCCAGTTGCAGTAAAGCAGTGCCCTGGAAATCCTTATCGGCCACCCCCGCCTCTAATCCTTTTCTCAACTCAGCCTCGGCCGTATCCAGGTCCTCGTTCATTGTAGAAAAGTTTGCTTTCAGCATATAATAGGCTGAGCGGATAGGCTTGTACAACAAGTTCGGATACTTAACCTTTTTTAGTATTCTTTGCGCACCTTCCACATCTCCCATTTCAATATAGCGTTGCATAATGGTTACAGGGCCCACCAGGAAATGGGCTACGACCATAAGAATAGCAATAAATATCGGCAACCAGCCTAGCCACCAGGTTACTGCCATACCCAGGTAAATACCCAAAGCAATCAGTGCTATAGCGATCAAAAAACTATTAAATAAAAAAAACCGGCGTAGTTGAAAAATATCTGAAATTTGGTGGGAAAAGTTAAAGAATTAATAAAGCATCTCAAAGCCGACGGCAAACCAAGCTTAAAATAAAAACGGAACAATATTGCATTTTTGAATATTTTTCCTTTTCTTGGGCCTTTCTTAACACTTAAAACACAAAAACGCATGAAAAAACTTGCAATGATTTCTGCTGTAGCCCTTTTAGGCGCTATAGTATTACCCTCCTGTAAAAAAGACTACACTTGTACCTGCACAGTTGCAGGTGTAAAAACGCCAACATCTTATGGAAAAACCACCAAAAAAGATGCCAAAGCCGCATGCGACGCGCTGGATGCGGCACTACAAGGCAACGGTGATTGCACTTTAGATTAATGTAAGGAAGTTTTTTAGTTTTTTTTATAGGGCAGGAACCAACCTTGGGTTCCTGCCTGCGTTTTTAGGGGTAGATACAACACGGGATATCCAAAGCTCATAAAACAAAATACCTCTATATGAAAAAGGCAACCATTCTTTTATTTGCGGCAGCAGCTACTGCCGGTACACTGTTTACCTCCTGTAATAAAGACTACAACTGCGTTTGCCGTTTGAACGGAACAGAGACCAATAGCTATTCCGTACGTGCTAAAACACAAAACGAAGCAGAAGATAAATGCAATGAAAGGCAAACCGCGTTGGGCACTACTTACCAATGTGCCATAGAATAGCCCCTATAAAGAAAGAGAGCCCGCAGGTTTGGGGCTCTCCTTTCTTGATGTTGTAGTAACAATGCAGGTTGCGGGAAAACCCGCTTAAACCTCATTACGAAAACGGATCATTTTTAAAGCCGTAATCATAGCTTCTTCCCCTTTATGTCCATGCGCTCCGCCCAACCGCTCCCAGGCTTGTTGTTCATTATCCAGTGTCAATACGCCAAATATTACCGGGATGGGTAAAATAAGGTTCAACTGCAAGATGCCTTCCGTTACGGCCTTGCATACGTAGTCGAAATGCGGCGTCCCTCCACGTATAACAGCTCCGAATGCTATAATGGCTTCGGGCGCTTCAGACAGGTTCTTCTGGTTTTCCCAGATAGACTTGCAGGCGTAAGGTAATTCAAAGCTGCCGGGCACATATAGCTCACGACTGATAATAGCGCCCGTTTCTGCAGCTATCCTCCGGGCGCCGGCAATCTGTTCTGCCACAATCTTTTCGTTCCATTCCGTTGCTACTATAGCTACACTGGCGCTTTCCAGGTGCTTGAGTGCATGCAGATCCAGTAATGTTGTACTATCGGTAGATTGAGCCATACCCTATTCTTTATTGTTATATAATATTATAAGTTGTTTAGCGGCATTGCGACAGCAATCGCTCATGCAATGACAGTACCTGCTCTATTACCGAAGCAGATCCGTCGTTCTGAATCACATAATCGCACCGCTTCATCTTCTCTGCATCATCCATCTGTTTGCTGATCCGGTCCCGCACTTCCGCGTCTGAAATACCATCCCGCCGCATCACCCTTTCTATCCGGACACTTTCGGGGGCATATACGCCAATCATCCTATCCATTTCCTTATTGCTGCCGCTTTCGAAGAAAATCGCAGCTTCCTTAATTGTATAAGGAGCCGTTTGTGTCAGGGCCCATTGGCGCCCGTATGCAATAACTGCCGGATGAACTATACTATTCAGTATTTCCAGCTGCTTTTCATTTCCGAAAACGAGTGAAGCCAAAAAAGGCCGGTTAAGCCGGCCTTTTTCATAAACTTTTTCGCCGAACACCCGGATAATTTCCGACTGTAAGGCAGGGTCGTGTTCCATTAAATATATTGCCTCATCGTCGGCCCGGAAAACCGGAACGCCCAACAATTCAAAAAAAGAAGCGACAAGACTTTTGCCAGATCCGATACCACCGGTTAACCCTACTCTCATATAAGAAACAGATTGCATTTTACCAGCAGGTACGCTATCTTATTTTATTACGGTTGCCGTAGAAGAAGACGCAGCTGCCTGGCCATTCTTCTTTTGATAAGCCATGGTCATCTCCATAGAGATAGACTGGCGTTCTATTGTAACGGTAGTGTTACGGTCAATCTCAACGGAAACCGTACCGTCTTCATTAGTACGTACAATGCGGCCATGAATACCGGAAGTAGTGATAATCCGGTCGCCGGTGTTCATACTTTCTGCGAACTTCTTTTGCTCTTTAGCACGTTTTTGTTGCGGACGTATCATAAAGAAATACATAACCACAATCATACCTATTAACATTATAGGCATCATAGCTCCTCCGCCCGGTTGCGCCTGAAGCATAATACTTGCAAAACTTGTTGTCATCTAATAACCTTATTTTAAGCTGAACGGCAAAGGTACTGATATTTTCTTTTACATTGCGGCGCTATACCACTACTTTATCCATTCCCCTGCAGCATAACAGGAAAATACATACCGTATTTTTCATCAGGCAAGACGCCGCCAATCTACCCTTTTTCGTACAAAACAGTCCGCTGGGTCTACCTTGGCACCTCCCGGATGCCCCATACAAAAATGCTACTTCTCGCCTTTTTTGCTGTTTTTCAGGTGAAAACAACAACGCATTTTGCTTTTTCACATAGCATTAAAATAATTCCTTCCTTTTCGTACATTTGGCAACTTTAAAGGGGGCAAAACGGCAAATTCGGGTGTTTTTGCTGCCCTATATCATAAAAACAAATGATCGGTGCGTTTAAAATCCTTGGAAATTAAAGGCTTTAAGTCTTTTGCGGATAAAACTCAGATTTTACTGGACAACCCTATAACAGGTATTGTAGGACCCAACGGATGCGGTAAGTCTAACATTATCGATGCCATACGCTGGGTAATTGGTGAGCACAAGATAAAATCCTTACGTTCAGACAACCTGGAAGACCTGGTGTTTAATGGTTCCCGTAGCCGCGCTGCCTCCGGAATGGCTGAAGTATCCCTGACATTTGAAAATACCCGGAACTTACTGCCTACGGAATTCACAACGGTAACCATCACCCGCAAATTCTACAAAAGCGGCGAAAGCGAGTACCGGTTAAATGACGTAGCCTGCCGTCTTAAAGATATACATAATCTGTTTCTCGATACCGGGGTCAGCAATGACTCCTATGCTATTATCGAGCTGGGCATGGTAGATGATATTATTAAAGATAAAGAAGGCAGCAGGCGACGAATGCTGGAGCAGGCTGCCGGCATTTCTATTTATAAGACCCGTAAGAAAGAAGCCAAACAAAAACTGGAAGCCACCCTCCAGGATATAGCCCGTATCGAAGACCTGTTGTTTGAAATCGGCAATAACCTGAGAACATTAGAAAGTCAGGCCCGCAAAGCGGAACGCTACTTCCAGATCAAAAATGAGTACAAAGAAGTCAGCATTGAACTGGCCAAAGCATCCCTGGAAGAGTTTAACGAAAAGTACCAGGGGCTAAACCAGCAGTATGAAACAGAGCTGGACAAGAAAATAAAAATTGAAACCGAGATCGCAGGGGATGAGGCCGAAATTGAAGCAGCCAAGGTTAAACTGGTTCAAAAAGAACAGGAGCTGAATGGCTTACAAAAGCAATTCAATGAATTAGTGAACCGCATACGGTCCCTGGAAAGCGAAAAGAAATTAGCGGCACAACGCCTGGACCATCTACAGGATCGCGAAAAAAACCTGAACCAATTCCTGGTCAATGCCGAAATACAATTAAAGCAATTAAGCGAGTCCATCACCTTTGCCAGCCAGCAGATCGAAACCGAGTCGGAGGCCCTGGAAGAACTGAAAGAACAACTGGAAACCAATCTGGATTCCTTGAATGATAAACAGGACGCCTTTACGCAAAAGAAAGCCTTACTTGAGGAAAAGCGGAACAACCTGCAACAGTTTCAACGCAGGCAGTTCGACGCCGAAAAGAAAGTAGCAGTGGCCGATACCTCCGTACTGAATCTGCAACGCTCTATCCAGCAGATACTGGATGAGAAATCGCAACGGACCGGTCAGATTGCACAACTCGTAAGAGAAAAAGAAGACGGCGAAGGCCAGCTACAGGACAAAAATGGGGAATTGCAAATCCTGATAACACAACAGGAAGAAATAAAAAACAACATTCTCGAAGGCCAGGAACAATTAGAAGCTTTAAGAAGCCAATCGGTAGACCAAAACAGGAAACTAGATGCACGGCGTAACGAACACGACCTGCTTAAATCGCTCGTAGAAAGCCTGGAGGGATATCCGGATAGTATCAAGTTCCTGAAAAAAAATAAAGAATGGAATAGCAATGCCCCCCTTCTTTCCGATGTATTTGTTGTGCAGGAACAATACAGAACCGCGCTCGAAAATGTACTCGACAGTTACCTGAACTACTATGTAGTAGAAAATATAGATGAGGCTGCCCGGGCCATCCGGCTATTGGAAGACAATAAAAAAGGAAAAGCAAACTTCTTTATCCTGGACAGGTTTTCAGATCAGCATAAAACAACTGCGCAGCAAGAACGGCAAGAAGGATTTCTTTCGGCGCTGGATGTTGTAAGCGTTGATAAAAATTTCAAACCGCTGGCCGAATTCTTGCTGGGCCATGTCTACATAGCCGAAGAAGCCGGCGCTATTCTAGGCAAACCGGTACATAACGGTAATGTGCTGATTGAAAAGTCGGGCAAAATACTTAGCGGCCAGTACACCCTGGGCGGTGGAAGTATCGGTTTATTCGAAGGCAATAAAATAGGCCGGGCCAAAAACCTGGAACGGCTGGCAGAAGAGATCACAGAACTGACGGCCAGCACAACCAAACTGAAACAACAAATAAGCGAAACACAAACCCGCATTGCCGGCTATAGCCAGGCATTAAACGACAGGGCCATTGAGCAAACCCGCAACGAGATCAATAAGCTATCCAACCAGGTGATCAATATAGGCAACCGTATTGAGAATTTTGAGCACCTTAACCAATCGGGCGAAAAGCGATTGGCCGACCTCGAAGAACAGCTGGCCGAAACCCAGGACAATATCAGCAATACCCGCGGCGAACTGGATGATATTACCACAGAACTGCAACAAATCCAATCGGGCATACAACAGGCGGCAGAAGAATTTGCCATGGTAGAGGCAGATTTTAATATGGCCCAGCAACAGTACAACAACCAGAACATACAGTTCACACGCCAGCAAAGTAAAATTGAGAACCTGAAACAGGAGCTTACCTTCCGTAATAACCAGTTGCAGGATCTGCAGGTACAAATGACCAACAACCAGCAACAACTGAAAGATACGGCGTTGCAGATCAGCGAAACAAGTGGTAAGTTGCATTTTGGAGATAATGAACTGTACGAACTGATGCAAAAAAAGGAGGCTGACGAAAAAAGCCTGAGCGAAAAAGACCGGTTGTATTATGAGGAAAGAAATGGCATCAGCGATCACGAAAGCAAAATAAGCCGCCAACGTCGGGAAAAAGAGCAGGCAGAAACCCTGATCAACAGCATCAAGGAGAAACTCAATGAAATGAAGCTCCAGGTTGCCGGAATGAAGGAACGCCTGAGCGTCGAATTCAAAGTAGACCTGGAATCCATCCTGGAAGAGGAAAGAAAAAATACCATGACCCTGGACGAGCTGAATACGGAAGCGGAACGCATGAAGAAGAGGCTCGAAAACATGGGCGAAGTGAACCCGACTGCAATAGAGGCATATAATGAAATTAAAGTACGGCACGACTTCATCGTGGAACAAAAGGCCGACCTGATGAACGCCCATGACACGCTTATTGCCACAATAGAAGAAGTGGAGAATACGGCAAATACCAAATTCAAAGAAACGTTTGACGCAGTACGTGCAAATTTCCAGCAGGTGTTCAAAGCCCTGTTTACCGAAGAAGATGCAGCAGACCTGAAACTGACAGACCCAGATAATGTAGCCGACAGCGGTATCGAAATTTACGCGCAACCTAAAGGTAAAAGGCCAAGCACCTTAACCCAGTTATCGGGTGGAGAAAAAACCCTGACCTCCACGGCTTTCCTGTTTGCCATTTACCTTATCAAACCGGCGCCTTTCTGTATCCTGGATGAGGTGGACGCCCCGCTGGATGACGCCAATGTAGGTAAATTCACACAGATGATCCGTAAATTCAGCGACAACTCCCAGTTTATCATCGTAACCCACAACAAGCAAACTATGTCTGCTGTAGATGTTATTTACGGTGTAACCATGCAGGAAGCCGGCGTCAGCAAACTGGTCCCTGTTGATTTCAGGAGCCTGAACTAAACGGGTCACAGACATCTCTGCCCGGCATTAATAAAAATACACTACTCTGCAATATAATAATGCTGCAAGGTTTTCCGCCTTGCAGCATTATTATATTGCCCTGGCAATCCGGGGCAAATCACACCACATTTTGAATTTCCAATTTGCCTAAATTAACCGCCACTTCCCAGATCAATAACAGAGGTTCCCGATACGGCAAAGGCCCGGGCATTCCGCGTGGAAAGTGTACACAATCCTGTTAGCCGGCCAAACGCAGGCAGTAAAAATACCGGATCATCGTAATAAAAACAAGGTAGGCGCAGCAACTGCCGGGCTTTGGCCTTTAATACACAACCCGGATGTATATGCCCGGCAATATTGATTTTGCCCGGGGGGAGTTCTATCAGCGGCTCATGCGAGAAATAAAAATCATCCCATTGCAGTACAACCGGCACAATCTCCATATCCAATCCTTTATACTGATCGGCCGGTAAAATATCGTGGTTACCCATAATCAGCAGGAAGGGTACCCGCTGATACCGGGAACGGAATGCTCTGAAATATGCCCATTCAGTATTATAA
>JBEBWN010000123.1:0-9852 GCA_040392235.1 Taibaiella helva
AAGAAACACCACCGCTGGCATGCAATTGCACAGACTCTTCAAAACACTTTATTGTGTCTCTGTCTACATAAGCATCGATATTGGGTAGCGGGCTGATCATAATTCTGATGGAGTCGGTAGCTACACATCGGGGATCAGTACTCCCTTTCAGATAATAGGTTATGCTTTCTAACGGGCTTGCAACAGGATCCGGTATATTAGGATTACTTAAAAAATCTTCAGGGCTCCATTGGTAATACATTGCCCCTTTCGCGTTAAGACGAATGGACGAATGTGCGCAAATTACCGTATCACTGTTTAATATTTCCAATTCGGGTAGTGGTATAACAATTACGTTAACGGTATCCGAACCGGCGTAACACATCTCCATATGCGTTGTAACCGAATATTCACCCGATCGATAAACCGTAATAAACGCAGAGGTATCACCAGTACTCCATAAGTAATGCGAGGCAGATCCGGCTACAGAAAGAATAATTGAATCTCCTTCGCAAAAAGAAGTATCATTTATAAGACGAGGAACTTCCAGGTTTACTATCCTAACAGAAATGGAATCAGTACGCTCACATTTTTCATGAATACTTGCAGTTAGATGATAGGTAATGCTTTTTCGGGGTTTTGCAATTGGGTTGGCAATATTAGCGTTGCTTAGATATTCGTTAGGTGTCCACTTATAGCTTACGGCGCCGGCGGCTTTTAGTTCCAGCGATGCGCCTTCGCAAAGAGATGTATCGTTTGTCAGGATGCGTAAATCCGGGAAGTCATACACATTTACCAGAACGCTATCTTTCCCGACACCACACAACGAATCATTAACCTCGAGGTAGTACCAGCCACTACTGCTACTATTGGTATTAAGTATTGATGGATTGGCTAAACTGCTAGAGAAACCGTTCGGACCTTTCCAGGTATACGATGCCCCGAGATAATTAGCTGTGCCTAGCGTTAGAGTGTCCCCCGCACAAATTGGTTCAGATACGGTATTCACTTTTACAAAGGTACTGCCATATGCCGCGAAGTAGCCATAATTTGCATTAAAGCCTGAACCTTTCCCATCTAATATACTAAGATGAAATACGGAACTACTATTTTTGATACTAACCTGCGTATTTTGAGGGTAGCTCGCAAGCGAAAATGGTACAGTAGCATAAACCCATTGTCCCGATGTACCCGGCACCGGATTAAATTGGCTGGCAGTGATGACTGTTGCGTTTCCATTGACAGTGAAATTTCCCTGATCTCCATTTTTGATGAGAATATTCAACCACATGTCTCCATTAGTCGACTTAAAAAAAGAAACTTCCGAGCTTCCCGTACACTTTATATCGGGCAATTGAACCGCGCCAACTTCACAACCAATGCCACTAAGTTGCCATACACTGATTGGTTTATCAGTGGTTACATATGTTGCCTGCCCACCAACAGGAAACTGTAAGCTCTGCCGGGCATTTATAGTCCCTTGCAGAATCCCTCCTTGGTAAACAGAAGTATTATTTTCAATTGCAGTAATGAACAAGTAACTGTTAGGTCCATTCAAAGATCCATTAATGGCTATATATTCTCGTCCCAATAGTTTATCTGGAATCAACTGATCTCCGCCTAAGTCTGCACAGCCTCCTGTATAATATGGATCTCCCCACATGACATCGTCACTTACCGTTACTGCCACCGGTTTATCTGCTGAAACGGTAGAACCATTCAAGTGTACACCTGCAATAGTGCCAGTGGCCTGCACCGAATAGGACTGTCCCCTGTTAAGGGTAAGAGAAATTACACTACCGGCTAAATAACCTACTACATTGTGTGCAGGTGTAATAATCACTTTAGTATTATCTTCGGTAGCCACTATTTCGAAAGAAGCATAATAAGGGGGAATAAGCCTAGCCGCATCATTTCCCAAAATCGTTTGGCCAGGTATAGTGAAAAAATTCCCAAGAGCATATCTACCCTTTAAATTAAATATTTCTGAATTATACAACTCTATCGGATTATAAGTCCCTCCGTTTGATAGTACCTCGTAATAGACCGTTACCGGCGTTGTGGATTTAATATAAAGTCCTTTATTATTAATTATGCCTGCCGGCTTATTTTCAACCTGATTGATCCAGTTATTCAATTCTACCGTACGAACTGTATTGGGTGGGATAGACACCGATAAAAGAGGCAGTCCGCCTCCGGCTGGCTGTGAAATATCCACCGTAGCTGCCTGTGCTTGGGTAGCAATTCTTAAAACAATCGGGCTATCTAACACAACCGCATAGGATTGCATATCCCGACAAATATCTGGTGCGGCAAACCAAAATTCCGTATCTGATTGGGCTCGCGAGGCGTAAGAAATACCGATTAATATAAAAACAGTGATTAGGATTTTCTTCATAGGGATATAGCTATAAATATAAATAACAATAAGGCAATATCAATTGTAAAACATATCAATATATAAAGTTTAAACACTAATTAATGCTTTGCGGTAAGCCTCACTTATATGTTTTTTCCGATTAAATAAGGGCAAAGTTAAGGTCAAATTAACCCAAGTTGCGCAAGTTCGGCTGTAAGATGTTAAAAAAAGTACTTTTTTCCTTCATTTGAGCGATTTTTAAGGCTTCGGGTATGTTATCCTCCTACTGGAATGTTTTAAATAATCCAATCTCAGAGCCTTCAAGTGATTTGTAGTGCACAGGGGGTGATTTTTGCAATGTCCCAGTGCTTAGCTTTGCCAGGTTATGTATTTCAAATCCAGCGGTAGACACAATCCACAAAGCGGCAAGCACGACTGGTACTACCGGCTTGTAGAAAGCTATCGCAACAGCGAAGGCAGGATTTGTCATCGTACCGTATTAAATATTGGTTTTCTGAAACAAGAGCTAAGCGTTGAGCAACTCGATGCGGTATCGCGATTACTTACCGATCGCTACCTGCATAAAATATCCTTGTTTGGGGCGACTGATGAACTGGTCAACCGCTGGGCCAATGATCTTTGGCAAAGAATAATAACCGAAAAACGCCTGGACCTTACCTTATTCGATGCTAACAGCCGCAAGATAGATGCCGATACCATGCAGCACAGCAATGTACGGAAAGGAGGTACAGAGTGGATGCTCTATAATATATGGCAAGAGCTGAAAATAGACCAAGTGCTAGCAGAACATGATTTTACTGAAGAAGAAATAAAACTGGCACAAACCCAGATCATCAGTCGTGCAGTACACCCAGCCTCCGAACTATCCATTGCATCCTGGACCCAAGAAAACTCGGCCATCTGCGAACTAACGGGTTATCCCTTAGAAAAATTAAATAAGGACAAACTATATAAGAGTGCCTTAAAACTATACACAGTAAAAGATGTTTTGGAACAACACCTATCCGTTCGCACCCAACGAACTCTTCGACATCCAAGACAAAATCATGCTTTACAACCTTACCAACACCTATTTCGAGGGAGAGAAGCGTAACAGCACTTTGGCAAAATTAGTCGTAAACAAATTAAAGCCTACCAATACGACAGTACTCGGATGACTACTTATTGGAAACACGTACCCATAAAGAGATTATGCTCAAAAAAGCATTAGTAGACAATCATACCGATTAATATATTGAAGTAATCAGTCCAGCAAAAGCATTAAAAGAAAACGGGATGAAGAGCCAATTTGAAGCCGCTTTGAAGTGGGGTTGGCAAAGATCAATGCGTCATTGAACAAAAAGGAAGGTGTGAAAACAGTGGAGAAAGTGCACCAACGACTAGGTCGCCTATATCAAAATACCCCTCCGTATACCGCCGTTACGATATAAAACTACAAACAGACGAAGCCAATAAAAAAGGTATCCTTCTGAGCTGGAAGAAGAATCTTAGCAAAGAAGAGGAAAAGAGGGCAGGTTTAGGGAAATATTTTTTGCGTACGAGCCTGGATATGAAAGACGAGGTAATGGTGTGGAATGTGTATAATACTATTAGAGAAATCGAAAGCACCTTTCGTACATTAAAAACAGAGCTTGACCTACGACCTATTTACCACAAGAAAGACGAATCGACAATGGCCCATCTTAATTTAGGTATTTTGGCTTACTGGCTGGTTAATACCACGAGGTGCAGACTAAAGCAAAATAAAATCCACCATAGCTGGCAGGAAATCATTCGTATAGGCAATACACAAAAGGTAATCAGTACAACCGGCTATAATGTCTCTGAAAACGAAGTTATTGTACGCAAATGCTCAGAGCCCAATGTAAAACTAAAAGAACTACAAGAAGCACTAAAAATTAAAGCGAAACCGTTCAAAAGATTAAGCACTCCAAAATCTGTAGTACACAAACCACCAAATAAAAAAGCCAAAGTTTTAACCATGGCCCTTTTCTCTCTGGATGATCCGCGACCTAGGTTAAGTAGAACCAATCCCTATGCCCCTTTTTATATCTGTACCCCGAAGCCCTACTGCTATTAATTATCGATATACTTAAGATCAGGCTTTATTTGTTCAACCCTCCCCATAATGAAGCAAATGAGGTACTTTATGGCCAGAATCACATCAGATAAATCAATTAAAAAACCGGCCCAACAAATAAAACCAAGCTATCCCCTACTGCACACACCAAGGCCAGATCCAATCCACCGCCATCATTACAACAGCTAAATCCCCCAAAACCCGGCCCCATTTGCCAACAACATGCATAATAGGTACTACCTGACCTTCTTTCAAGACCCACCGAATATCCGTTATCTGCCATCTTAAGGGTAAATTATACTTGTCCTTTAATTCCCCCCCTTCGATCTTCTCGTTCAGGATCAGACCGCCTACATTCTCGCCGATTTTCGGCAAAACGGGAAAGGACCAGTTTACCTCATAATAAATATGGTCTCCGAAAATTTGTCCGTAATTTTCTATAATGATAGTATGTTCCAGTAAGGATATAGTAAATACGACAACCGTAAGTTTTGCTTGTTTAGTAAAAGCAAGATACGATTTTTGGCCATATCAAGAGCAACATCTTCCTAGTCTACCCGCCTTTATTATAATTTCCAGATAGCTATTTTTGTATTCCTGCTTCTACAATTAAATATCCCTTCCGGAAATATGCACCTCAGACGTCAAAAAATTGACCCCAAAACAGTTTTGTATAAAATTGATTATAAATGTATAATTTTCACCTTATGATTGCCTTATGGATTAGGGGCACTCTATAAAAATTCATATTGACAGCATACATCTGGATGATCACCTATAATAAATAAGATCGCGAATCTATTTGAACTGAATAAGAAATAAACATTTGATCAACAAATGAATACCCTATCTCATCAGAATGACATCACCCTTTTTCCTAACCTTCTTTCCATACTCATTTAATCCTTCGATATACCAATAGTAGGTACCCACATCGGCATTTTTGCCTTTAAAAGTACCATCCCAACCGGGTTCTTTTTTGTCGGCAGAAAATACAGGTTCACCATACCGGTTATAAACAGAGAAATTTGTCAGTTGTAGATCACAATGTATAATGGGCTTGAAGAAATCATTGTTACCATCTCCATTAGGCGAGAAGGCATTGGGAACAAAAAACACAGCCTCCTTAAATAAGGTGATAGATATAGAATCCGCTGCAGCACAGCCATATTCATTTTTACCAATCACATAAAATAATGTTCCGCTGGTTAATGAGGCAATAGGATCGGAGGAGTGTGGATTATCGAATAAATCGGCTGGTTCCCAATTATAAGAAACACCACCGCTGGCATGCAATTGCACAGACTCTTCAAAACACTTTATTGTATCGCGATCTACAAAAGCATCAATGTCTGGTAGTGGGCTAATCGTAATTTTGATGGAATCAACAGCGACGCATTGGGGATCGATGCTGCCCTTAAGGTAATAAGTAATGCTCTCCTGTGGACTCGCAATAGGATCAGCTACAGTACGATTGCTAAGATAATCTCCCGGACTCCAGTCATAATGCAAAGCCCCACTGGCTTCCAGGTGTATAGACTCATTTTCACAAATCACCGTATCGCTATTATGTATTTGCAAATCGGGATAAGCTGAAAACATCACTTCAATCGTGTCAGATCCTCCCCAGCATATGTCCGCTGCCGTTTGCACCCAATATTTCCCGGACTTACTTACAGCAATAGATGCAGTTTGTTGACCTGTACTCCATAGGTATTGGGGAGCATTGATACCTGCATACAGCACCAAAGTATCACCCTCACAAAGAGTGGTATCCGAGCGTAGCCGGGGAGCTTCAACAGTCAACACCTGTATATTGATGGAATCTGTACGCTTACATTGCTCGTAGATGCTTCCCGTAATATAATAAGTTATACTCTTATCAGGTGTCGCAATCGGGTTCGCAACATTTGGATTACTCAAGCCATGAGATGGAGACCAGTTATACGTGCTGGCGCCTGTCGTGCGCAGCGAAACAATAGCCCCTTCACAGACAATAGTATCGTTTGTTAGTATTTGAAGTTCTGGATAGGGATAAAAAACGATATCTACCGTATCCACACCACCATAACAATTATTTACTTTTGTCTTTACCCAATAATTCCCCGTTTTATTTACTGTTATAACAGCGCTTGTATCATTATTGCTCCAAAAATAGCTGGTAGCATAGATGGAGTTGGCCGTTAACTTAATGCTATCTCCCTCGCACAAAATTGTATCCCCAATGAGAGATGGGCCATCCGTTTTCGTAATCAGGAGGGTCACTGAATCTCTTTGGACACATTTTGGATGTATACTTCCTTCGAGATAGTAGGTTATATCTTGCGTCGGCTTAGCAACCGGATCAGCAATGCTGGCATTACTTAAAAAAAGATTGGGGGTCCAGTTATAATTTAGGGCCCCAGTAGCACTCAACTGCAAAGAATCGTAAGAACATAGTACAGTATCATTAGTCAAAATTTTGAGACTTGGGTATGGATGAAAGACTACTTCAATTGTATCGGAGCCCCCATCACAATGACCCACTTCTGTTTTCACCCAATATTTTCCCGTCCGATTTACTTTTATCGAAGCGGTGGTATCACTACTGCTCCAGAAATAATGACTCGCATATGTACTATTTGCATATACCATCATGCTGTCCCCATCACATAAGATAGTATCCCGCCCTAGATTAGGTACATCTGTTGGAATAACCTGAAGTACAACAGAGTCTATTCGTGGACATCGGGGATGAATATTGCCTTTTAGGTAATAAGTTATATTTTGTGTCGGCTTAACAATAGGATTTGCTATATTAGCATTGCTTAAGAAAAGATTAGGTGTCCAACTGTAATTTGTCGCACCGCTGGCCTGGAGTTGTAAGGAGTCATAAGAACATAGGACAGTATCATTAGTCAAAATTTTGAGATCAGGAAATTCGTATACATTAACGAATACACTGTCCTTACCTCCGCAATCGGGCACTGTAACATCCAGGTAGTACCAACCGCTATTTTGACTTGTAGCATTGGGTATAACAGGATTGGCAAGCTGACTATAAAAGCCGCCGGGACCTGTCCATTCATAAATCGCCCCCTGATAGCTGCTAGTGCCCAATTTCAACGTATCGCCGACACATGCTAAATCTGGATGCACTGTTGCCGTCACCGTATTGTTGCCATAATCGCTAAAATAACCATAGCTAGTGCCTCCGCTATTAATGTCTATCACAGCCAGATGAAACTTTGCTGTAGCATTAGTAACAGTAATGACACTATTTTGCGGAAATTGATTTAAAGGCAACAGAACTCTTGCAATAAGCCAAGCATTATTTCCGGGAACAGCAGTGAACATACCAGCTGTAATAACGCTTGCATTGTTGTTCACCAGAAAGTTACCTTGCCCCCCATTGGGAACCAATACATTAATGTACAACTGGTAATCTGAAGAACGTGTATAAGAAACGGAATTGCTGCCGGTACAGGAAATGTGCGGCAGTAAAGTAGCACCCAGTTCGCACGTTGAACCACTTAATTGCCATACATATGCATTCTCTGACGTTTCTACATATGTGGATAAATTAGCGCCAATAGGAAAAGAATAGGTTTGCCCGGCATTAAGTGTTGTCAATAAAACTCCGTCCTTTTTTATAGTAGTTGCATTTTGTGTCGCAGTAACAAATAAATGATCTCCGGGGCTGTCTAAAAGCCCTTTTATAGCTATATACTCCTTCCCCGTCTTTTCAACCGGCACAATTTGATCCCCGGTTAAGTCGGCACAAATTCCAGAGAAATAACTGCCACTAAGCAAATCATCCGTTACAGTAATTGCAATTGGTTTATCTGAAGTCACCAAAGATCCGTTGAGGTGCTGGTTAGCTGCCTGACTAGCCGCAACAGCCGAATAGGTTTCTCCCCGGTTTAAGGTCACAGAAAAAGTTACACCGGCAGAATGTCCATTAATATTATTGGACGGGGTTATATTAACTGTTGTATTATTTTCTGTTGAAACAATGTCGAAAGCATTATACGGTGTAGGACTATAAGATGAATGGTTCGGTACCAAATTTTGGGAAGGAATGTAAAACCGGGTTCCTAATGCGTTCCTGCCTTTCAAAATAAAAGCTTCCGGATTATCTGGCCTATTACCGCCTCCCGATACAACTTCATAATAAATCGTTACCGGAGCTGTTGATGTAATTTTAAAACCATAGGTTAATGTAACATTAGCAGGCCCGTTTTCAACCGTACTAATCCATGCCGTTGCATCAAATGTTTGTGTACTATTGGCGGGGATAGTATATGCCTGGCTGATACTATTAGCAGGTTGTTCGATTGTAACTACAGCAGCCTGTGAATGCGTATTGATTCGAAATACGACCGGTCGGTCCAGGTTCGAACCTCCATTTTGAGATACTTGGGGAGCTACAAACCAAAATTCGGTGTCCATCTGTCCTCTTAAAGACGGGAGAAATAAAAAAAGGAAATAAACAACTATACATACTCTTTTCACTAAAAGGAATTTTAATAATAAATCTAAATTTCTTAACATGGTATGCCAACTTGTTATCGCTCGCATTTCGATCGGTCTGCACAACAACAGCAATCATTGACATCCCCTACTTTAATTCTGTCGAATTCACTGTTTTGCCTGGCACATACCAATATAAAACAATCACAATTCACCTGTTACTATGTAAATAAAATCTAATGTTTAATAACAGCAACTCTTTACAGTAGGCTTATCACACATAAGCTCCATAGTAAGTTTTAGATTTAATCATCGTTATAAAACTGCAACATCGTGTAAAAATAACTCATAGAATTAAATAGACAATGTTACCATCACATCTGTTTACCAGATCAGTCAATCCAAATTTATTTAGTATTCCATGAATTAAAATATCGAACAATCGCTTTTTGAGATGCACAGCTTGTTACAGCAACTTTTTTAAGACACTAGGGAAGAGAGCGAAGCCGACTAAACCGGCCCCCATTTACCCACCACATGCATAATGGGTATAACCCGTCCTTCTTTCAACATCCAGCGGATATCCGTTATCTGCCATCTCGATGGTAAATTATCCTTGTCCTTTAGTACGCCTTCAATCTTATCGTTCAGGATAGGACCATCTACATTCTCTCCTATTCTTGGTAAAACAGGAAAGGACCAATCAACATCATAATATATGTGGTCACCAAAAATCTGTCCATAATTCTCAATAATAGTAGTATGTTCCGGTAAAGACAAAGTGAAAACGACAACCATAAATTTTGTTTGTTTAGTAAAGGCAAGATACTACTTTCGATTCATATCATCCGGTAACTTCTTATATATCTTAGTATGCCGGTCGAAGTTTACTATAATTTCAAATTCTTATTTTTGTATTACACCGTCTTTCTTAACACGTCTCCTATATAAATATGTATTA
>JBEBWN010000124.1:0-9832 GCA_040392235.1 Taibaiella helva
AGGCTGACAATAAAATTTATCCTCTGGCTATACTGCAGCCGGCATAGCCGTATGAGGTATGGTCTTCAAGAGGGCGGGTTTCTTTTTTGGGGTGGGGGATGTCTCCCTTTTGACTAGTTGGCACAAATTGGTTTGTTTCAATAAATTTTCTTGACAATTTGAGGTTGTAGAGAGTGTGCGTTGCCCACAACCCATTTTCTTCCCAGGTCCCCATCTATTGCGAGGTAACGAAGCAATCCATTACGGATTGGCTGCGCGGTATGCACTGTCCGGTCATCGCTTCATATGAAGATCTGGTTTTCTGAAAGTTGATAGCGTAATGAGGGGAACACCTGTTCAAAAAAAGCTGTGTTGACGGCAAAAATTTCTACAGTTATCATGTTGCAATTCAATTGGATATCAGTTATTCAGCAAGCCCTATACACCCTTTGCATCTTAATTATTGCGCTTACAACCTTTAAGAAAATTTTCAAAAATTAATATTGTTCTATTCACTTGTATATCATTTTATTAAGAAGAAAATAAGAACCAGGTTTTCATCATTTTTAAATATTTTTTATCATTTCCTTTTGTTTTTCCTAATCCTATTTCTATATTTGTTTTCGAAGCGATAGCCCCTTTTGCAGATAACTCTAGAAATTTAAACGGTAACACCTTTAAAATATACAGTAAAGAACCATGGAAAACTCCTCTCATAACTTCTTGTTTTAAGTAGATTTTTCCGCAACCATACATAAGGTCATGCATACTTTCTCCTGGGGGAAAGCTATGTCGAGCCATATTATTTTATCATCATACACTGCTTTGCAAAAAGCGGCCTGGAAATACATATGCCCAACCGGATCCTTATCCATACCATTCTTATCACCCTGCTGTTGCTCAGCGGCGGTAGTATGCTATGTATGGGGCAGCCCGGGGGCAACGAAGACAGCCTGCAGGCACAACGCTATTTAAATAGCAAGGTTAGTAGCCTGAACCATTACCTCAAGCGTTCAGAGCGCATACAAGACCGCCTGCTGCGCAAACTGCGCCGCCAGGAACAGAAAATGCTGCGTCGCCTGCAAAAGACCGACAGCGCGCTATACAACCGCTACCTGCAAAACCCCTTAAGCTACGATTCCATCGGCAAAATGATCAGCGATAGCAGCCTGATCAAAAAAATGGCCCGGCGCAAAAACAGCCTGGCCGATAGCCTGCGCCGCCTGGAAAATTTTGTCAAAAGCAAAACGGCCTCCCTGGACCAATTGGGCAGTCTTTCCCAAAAGCTGCCCGGCAACCTGTCCGAAAAGCTGCCAGGGCAGCTGAATACAGCCGATATTCCCGGCACGGGTTACCTGGCCGATATCCAGCAACAGCTCAATATGCAACAACAGGTAAAAGACCTGTTACAGCAAAAGGCCGGCCAGCTGGAAAACTGGAGCGGTGGTAAATCCATTGCGGGGCTGAAAAATATACAGAAACAGGTATACTATGCCGGTGAGCAGATCAAGGCCTGGAAACGCCTGGCCGACGAACCGGATGAGGCTGAAGAAAAGGCCCTGGAGTACCTGCAAGGCCTGCCGGGCTTCGAGCAGTCCCTGGCGGCGCCAGGCCCCTACAGCGGCCTCTCGCCCGATGCTACCGAGGCCGACCTGCGCAAGGCCGGCTACCAGACCCGTAAAATGACCGAAGATATGCTCCAGGCTAAATTGGGCAATTCTGCCCAGGGCCTGCAACAAAAAATGACCGACCAGCTGCAGCAATACCAGCAAAAACTTGCCGGCGGCAAGATAGGCGAACTGCAACAAAAGGCGAAAACCGCAAAAGAGGGCCTGCAGCAACTGAAAGAAACCAAAGAGGAACTGGGCAGTATAAAGAAACCGGCTTTCCGCCCTAACCCCCAACGGGCTAAACCCTTTATACAGCGCTGGAGCGTACAATACAATATGCAAACCTTCCGGGCCTCGGCCGATGGCCTAAGGCCTGCATTGCTGGAGCTGGGTGGAGGCCTCAGCTACAAACACAACCGCTGGCTCAGCCTGGCGGCAGGCATAGCGCTGCCTATAGGCCTGGGCAAAGACTGGCAAAACCTGCGCCTCAGCTACGAAGGCATCAGCCTGCGTACCAGCCTTACCGGCGATTGGCAATACGGCATAGCCCTGCAGGGCGGCTACGAGCGGGTATGGGGCCCGGTAAACCGGGCCTATGTGGCGAAGGAGACGCCTGAAGTCAGCCAACAGGCCGGCGATGGCTGGGCACAACAGGCCTTCGGAGCCGGGCAACAGGTAGCGTATATAGGCGTAAAAAAGGCGTATAAGATCAACAGCCAATGGAAAGGCTCTATCATGCTGGGCTACAACTTCCTGGCAGGACAGGGCTACAACCGCTCGCCCTTTATGTTGCGGTTCGGTTGGGAGAAATGATTTAATAGAGTAATACAGTAATAATTAAATAAGAAAAATAGTAGGTACTATAATACAACACACAATGAGGAATAAATTTGCTTTTTTAACTGGTTTATGGGCATTGGTTGTGCTACATGCTACAACGACTAGTGCCCAAAGTTTGAGTGATGTAAACCCTGATGTCCGGCTGGTGGGTAACAGCGGCGCTGACGGCGCCTCGCTGAACTCAATATCTAATCCCAATCTTTACGATGGCAGCACCACTGTTGCTATTCCCATCTATAACTATCAAAGCGCCGAGGGCCAGGATTTGGGTATTTCTTTTTCCTATAATACAAAAGGAATCAAGGCCGACCAAAAGGCATCCTCTATCGGTTTAAACTGGGTGTTGAACTCCGGTCCGAGTATCCACCGTGTTGTTAAAGATATCCCTGATGATTTAAATATTAACTCTTTTTATACTGATATTGCGAACTGGGGTGGTGGGTACATCGACTTTAATAAAATGCGCGGCTTATGGGCTATAGCCTATCTTGGAATAGAAACCGGGACCTATCTGGATAAGGAAAGTGATGATTTTATTATAACCTTGGGCGGCGAACCTTTTACGTTAAATTTCGATGAATATGGCGGCATCTTTACTGCGCCAGAGCGTAGGATCAAGGTGGAGATATTAGTGGCAGGTGTTCCTCTTAATTTCGGGGTCTATCCTTTCAATTCGACACCAACTGCCGGGTCTTTGTCCAATCCGGAATTTAGAGTCACTGACGAACAAGGAGTCGTTTACTATTTTATTGCTGGGGATAAAGAAGGGCGTACTTTAACAACGCCGCATACGGTTCCCTGGGGTGATCGCACCATTGCCTATTCTTCTGCTATTACCCGTTGGGTAATCAGTAAGATTATTTTATCTAACGGTTCCGTCATTAATTATACTTATGAACCAACTAATACTTCAGAATACCGGTCATTGGAATCTTCGTTTGAGAGCGCGGCCGGTGTTACATTGAGTATGCCTACAGTATCTTCATGGGAAAGCGGTAAACAGTTAACTCAAATTAGCTATCCTAATGATGTGACTGTTTTATTCCAATATGAGACTAATCCTAATATTACCCGGTGTGATTTGGTGTCTTTTCCGCCGATTAGAGGAATTAATGTAAGCTCCGGTTCCAATTGCCAAATGTATAAACTGCATCAATCTTATTATGTTGCGGCCTATAATGGCAATACTACCTATAGTAAGCCCTATGGAACTCCATGTGGAACGTTGGGGTCCAAAGCCCATCGTTTAAAGCTGGACAGTATCCAGATATTGAACTGCCCTGAGACCAAAGCAGAACTTTATTATCGATTTGAGTATGATCCTATGCCTTTGGGCTATAGAGGTAGTGGGGAGGATTACTTCGGTTATTATAATGGTAATGTCGCGGTTAATCCAGGTGGGCCAGGCACTATGTATGTAGCAGGATTTAGTCCAAATCTTTCCATTCCCGACCATTGGGTTTGGAATCTATACCCTACCCGTTTCGGTCTTGATAAAACACCGAATTTTGCTTATGCCAAGGCTGGTATCATTACCAAGGTTAGCAATGCTTATGGAGGAGAACTTAGTTTTGTATACGAGCAGCATGAAGATTTAACAAATCCAATTTTGAACGACGCCCGTTTGAGCGTTCCCACGTCGGATCCCCTATTTTTGGGTGTAGATGCAAATGATGGCATCAGGTTAAAAAGCATCACCGAAAAGAGTGGTTCCCATGGCAATAATACCCGTGTCACAACTTATACTTATGAAGAAGGAGAGCGGTTCTTAGTGGGTGGTTACTATCATTTCCCGACAAAATTAACAGATTTTACCTCCCATGTATTTGCCTCGGTTATGTTTTCCAATCGCTATGTAACGCCACATCACTTATTTAACGGTTCAAACCATGGTTACGGCAAGGTAACAGCAACAGTTACCGCAGGAGGCAACCAGCTTTCACGCGTTGTTCAAACGTTTACCAACTTTAAAAAACCCAATACTAATGGTACCCGTTATGATATATCACTAACAAATACAAGTAAATACTATTATCAGTTCCCATATACCGACAAGTCTTATATGCGTACTTGGGAAATGGGACGGCCATTGGTCACAACCCACTACGATCAAAATGATCATATTGTAAAAAAAATAACTAATTTTTATAATGAGTCTGTCCTATATTTTAGCAGTATATATAATTATAAAGTAGTAGATCTCGAATATATCGGAGCTTCACCCATTACTAATGATTGGAAAGGTCAAGGAATAACTGTAAACCAGGTAAAAAGCCACGAAGATGTCTATTTGCCCTACAGAGGCAGGGCTAATCTTTTGTGGACCACAGAATATACTTATTTCGATGACAATGCTTACTATGCGACAGATTCCATCTGGTATGGTTACGATTATTATAACAACATATCTACCGTGTCAACAAAAAGAAGCAATGGCGATATTCTTACAAAGCATTTCTTCTACAACTATTCCGTTTCTAATCCGCCCATTGGCTCTGCTCTGCGTAATATGAACCTGGCCGGCCTGGAAAAGGTGGTGGGAACGGAAACCTGGAAAACGATTGGTGCGACAAGAGGGCTGATCGATGCCACAATTAATACTTATAATTTCGAAAACAATAAGCTTAGTACAAAGGGTGTATACAATCTGGCGGTATCGCAACAGCTAACGCCCTGTCAATATAAAGGCGAATGCGGTGGCACACCGCCACCGCCTTATAGCAATGTGTCTGATGCTTTTTACGGTAACAGCATAAATTATTTCCGGAAGACCAACGAAGCTAGTTTATGGGATGCTAAAGGCAATATACTGGAAAATAGACTATTGAAGCAAGATCAGTACGAATCTCGCGTTTGGGATACGATTACGGGACAGAAGCTGGCGGAAGTGAATAATGCCCGCTATAACGAGATTGCTTACAGCAGTTTTGAGGATAAGGCATTGAGCTTTGGAAACATGACGCCGCATCGAGGAAACTGGATGTACCTTAATTCCAATATTGAAACAATGAGTGGCGCACCTTCTGGCCGGAGAGTGTTCCGTCTTGATGCCCCAGGTGGTGTTGCTAACGCCATTACCGGTACTCAAAACCTGGCTCCCCAGAAATACCTGCTGAGCTTTTGGGTGAAAGGCACGGCAAAGCCTATACTGGATTATGGCTCTGGTGCTTTTACAAGTGTTACTATCCCTGCTCCGGTATACGGTCCAACAGCCGCCGGTTGGTACAATTACCAGGTTGTTTATAAAGCGAACACTTCAGGCGTTTTCCGTTTCCGTACGCCGGGAGGCAATATGTATGTCGATGAGCTACGCCTACATCCTTTCGACGCCCAAATGGTGAGTACGACCCATTATCCGTTGTTTGGTAAAAGTTCGGTAACCGATGTCACGGGCAGAATTACATACTATGAATATGATTCTTTTGGCCGTTTGCATATCGTCCGCGATCAGGAAGGTAATATTTTGTCGAAAGTAAAACAGGTCATACAGGGAGCCGATTAAAAGCAGCTTTCTATTGTCCTAAACAAATTCTATTGTAAACTTATAACTTCCCATATCCGTATGTTTACTGTTATCAAAAGATTTCTATACAGCCTCTTGTTGGTTGTAATAAGCTTGACTCTAAGAGCGCAAAATGAGCCCACAACACAGACGGCGCCTCCGGGAGCGGTAACTACCAGTCACCCGACGCCGCCGCAACTGACAACAACTACCGGTAAGTATAATTATATACGTTACTTTACCCCACAAGTTCCCATTACCGATTCTGGCTTGGTCAAAGAAAGTAGCACAGCGGAAGCCGTTAAAAAAACAACAAGCTATCTGGATGGTTTCCAGCGAAAACTATTGGATGTAAATCAGCATTTCGTACAGGTAGAAAATACCTGGAAGCATTTGTACCAACCTTATGATAACCGCTTTCAGCGCAACGAATATAGTTATTTGCCTTACACTTCGTCGGTAGGGGGCTTTTCAAATGGTATTTTTACAGACCAAAAGATATACCATAACAATATGTATCCCGATGAAGGTGGGCAATCTTTTGGCGTCACGGAATATGAGTCCGGCACTAATTATCGTCGTACCAAAACCTATGCTCCCGGCAAAAGCCGGGTAGGACAGGCTATAGGTACTACCGTGCAGGGGGTAGTAAATAATACCAATGAGATAGCCCGCTACGAAGATGTAAACATTGGATCACCATTTAAGATGCCGGCAGCTTATAACGCCAAAGAATTGATTGGGGAGAAAATAACAGACAACGAAGGTGCGGAAACAACCCATTTTAAGACCCGGGATGGCCGCCTGGTTTGTACCAGGCAGTTACTCAGTACCGGAGTTTATGCTTATACTTATTATGTTTACGACATGATGGATCGTCTGACCTATATCGTTACGCCGCAAGGTCACGCATCTGGCGTATTTTCTAATCTTATTGTCAATGATATTTTGGTCTTTGCTCACTGTTATCAGTATAAGTACAACGATGCTTACGGTAGAATGAACGCTTTTAGCAAACCTGGTGAGACTGGTTTTCATTATATCGTTTATGATCAAAAAGATAGACCGATAATGCGCCGTACGCCATCGATGGGGGTGAACAACCAATGGGAGGTAACCTTTTATGATGGCCAGGATAGGGTTAAGGCAGTTGCGCTTCTGAGCAGTAGTAATGCAGTAAGTTATTGGCAGAATGAGGTTAATACCGCCAGCCCGCCTATCGGCAGCTTATTATGGTATTTAATCTCGCCAGAGGGTGAAATGACTTATCCGCCTCCATCGGGTATAAGCGGTGTAACGATTTTAGGCTATACTTATTACGACCAGTACGATGACGGCGATCCTGACCAGTATAACGATGCTGATCACGGTGGAAATCTGTTCACTACATACAGTGCCAATCAAATGGATGTTGGAGAGCTTTCCAATATTGCTGGAGCAGAAATACCACAACGTACCAATCGCGTGCACGGAATGTCAACAGGCTCCCGTGAGCGGATTATGGCAGCTCCCGGGACCGCACTGGCAGCGACAGACATCTGGATTAAGACTGCAGCGTTCTACGACGACAAAGGAAGACCGATATATATGGCCGCGGAAGACGACCAGACGAACGGTTTTAAAGAGTATGCAGCTAGCCAATTTAATTTTAGCGGTAATTTACTGCAGAGTAAATATAAAGCGAAGCAAGATTGGCAGGAGTTCAAGGAGTTAGTTGTAAATGAGTTTGATGCAGTGACCGGCCGTTTGAAAAGTGTAAAACATAAAGTAAATGATCGGGCCATGACCTCAATGACCAGTTTTGAATATGATGGCATGGGGCGCGTACGCCGCCAATTTTTGGGGCGGCAAGCGGAGGTCAGGGATTACCGGTACAATATAAGGGGCCAGCTAAGGGGTATTAATGACGTATATGCAGAGATCGGCGACGATCAGGGTGGGCCGCGAACCTTTGGGGAATCGTTGAAATACGATTATGGTTATATGAGCACACGGTTGGACAATAGGCCCGCAGGTATGATATGGCGGGGCAGCAATAAAGACCGTGGACATTCTTATGGGTACGACTACGATTTGGGAGGACGATTCCTTTCAGCGGACTATCAATACAAGGATAGTACAGAGGCATGGAGCAATTTCAACTACGAGTATTCCGTTAATAACATGCAATATGATATTAATGGTAATATAAAAAGAATGTACCAGAAAGGGGCCGTTCCCACTCCCCATTATGTCGATCAATTGACTTATAATTATGATCTTCATGGCCAGTTGGTTTCAATAAAGGATGATGTTACTTTTCAAACCGGTTGGGGCGATTTTTATGATGATAATACTACTGGGGCAGATTATTCCTATGATGCTAGTGGTAACCTTGAAAAGGATTTAAACAAGAATATTACCAATGTCGACTATAACTACCGGAATTTGCCGGTTACAGTAACTTTCGGCAATGGCGATAAAATTGAGTATGCTTATACGGCATCTGGGCGACGTTACCAGGAAAAGGTAACAGAATCGGGCAAGCCTACCAAGTTTACAGACTACCGGGGTCTTTTGGTGTTGGACAATAACTATTTTATTTATGCTTCCAATCCCTATGGACGCACAATGGTATACGATCCCTTAGAGATCAAAGAAGAATACTGGGTAAAAGATCACTTGGGAAATATTCGCAGTGTGATTAACGCTTTTGAGTTTCCCGTACTGGATTATATGGCATCCTACGAGGTAGCCAGCGCAAATATAGAGGGGCAGTTGTTTACTTTTCACAATGAAGTAAGAGATAACAAACCGGGCAGTACTACGCTGGAAGATAGCTATTCTGGTCGCTTAAATGGTGCAGATCCAGACCGGCGCATTGGATCCAGCATGCTACTTTATGTTATGGCGGGCGATCAGTTAGAATTAAATGTAAATAATTTTTATGAAGATTATGACAAGAATGGCGATGTGCCGGTCAGCGCTTCTTCTATGATTGGAACGCTGATTTCTACCCTTACAGCCGGAGTTGGCGGTATACCAGGCGAAATGAATAATCCGGCGATGGTAAGCTACATGAATTCTCCCGCTAATATTTCGGCAATTGAGAATATTATGAATACTAATACGGATAGCAGTCGTCCGAAAGCTTACCTGAATTGCATCTTTTTTGATGAAACCATGAATGTTATTCCAGGCAAAAGTGTATCTTTCCAGGCCAATGGCAATGGTAGCTGGACACAGATAGGTACAACAAGTCCTATTCGTATTGATAATAACGGTTATGTATTGGTTCATCTGACCAATATAACAGATGTGCCTTCCTGTTATGTTTGTGGTGACGTGTTCTTTGATCAGTTGAATATTCGCTTCATGCGCGGTAAGTTAATGGATGAAACCCACTACTATCCTTTTGGTTTGCCCATGGGGGGTATTGGAGGACAGCCTAATCCGAATGGTATGCCCTACCGTCAGAAATACCAGGGTAATGAGTATATTCAAGATATGGGATTAAACTGGATGAACTTCCATAACCGGCAGCTTGGCCTGCCCTGAGCGCAGTCGAAGGGATCCACAGATAGGCAGGTTTTTGGGTATTGATCCATTGGCAGATCAGGGGGGGCAGGAGCGCTTTAGTCCTTATACAGGGATGTATAATGATCCTGTATCTATAGTAGATCCTTTAGGACTTCAAGGTTACATAGGAACGCAAAGCCCAGGCGGAACGGCACCGAATATTTATGAGTACATGGCTGCCCGTTTGCCGACGTTGGGGCAACACTTAAGAACTATTGAGGTTTTTGAAAAAACAGATCCGGTTAGCTCGTTTTTAAGGATGCTAAACGAATCAGCTGCTGGAAGCGGTGGAAGCGGTGTTGCTTATACCATAAATGACCTGATGAATGCAGCAACGAGTAAT
>JBEBWN010000125.1:0-9722 GCA_040392235.1 Taibaiella helva
GCCGGCATAGCCGTATGAAGTTTAGACTTCAAGAGGGGGAAATTCATTTCCGTTTCAGGAAAAGCCTGGGCTTTAATACAGATAGCCGCAGGTGAAACCTATGGCTATCTGTATGTATTTTATGCTGCTGCAAGCTTTACAATCCATTTTACTGGCTTTGCGATGTTTTCGCCCTGCATTAAGTTAGAAAATTTCTCCAGTTACTATATTGATATTCAATTGGATGTCAGTTATTCAGCAAGCCCTGCATAGACCTTCCGATTCTATGTGATAAACAGCGTCACCTGAGTCTCAATACGCTTCATACCATCTTCATCGAATACTTATATACTGTATTGGCGTATCATATCAGTCAAATCCGGCGCCAGTTTATTCAATTCTGGCCAATGACGCCGGTCCATATTATTTTTTCGTAAAAGACGGAAAACAGTCTTTTTTACCATTTTGCTAGCCGATAGCTTTGTGTCTGGAAAATGAAAATACGGTGGTTCAGGATAAAATTATGCATACTGGTTGGATCGGTCTTGTTGACACACTGTGGGGTAAAAGAGGTCGCCTACAATGAGGAAGGGCCTGTTCCGTCCTACAAAACAGATACGGCTGATATTCCCGGATACCACTTCCCATCGGAAGGGAGTAAAAATGGTTATTGGACCGAACCCCACGGAATGATCTTTATGTACCCATCTTTTGAAGAACGAGATAACACCGCGGACAGTATCCGGGGACGCAAGGTTAAATGAGGCCGGAGATGCCTGATGCAGACAGGAAAGAGGCCGGGCTTAAAATAATGAGTATGAAGAAAATCTATTCTCTTTTTGTTGTATTGTACTGTTATTCTTTCACATTGTGGGCTGATTCCGGACCGGGCAGGCCGTCACAGCGCGGATTGCCTGTTAAAGCTTTCCGGGAAAATGCAGGGCAAATAACCGACCAATACGGTAAGGCCCGCGCGGATATAGACTGGCATTTGGAAAACGATGGCGTCATGATATACCTGGGCGGGGCCCAAATGTCCTATCAATGGTGTCGTCTGCCAGATAAACCCCTGGCCTCTACGCCACTTTTATCCCCTTCGTTTTCTCACGGACAAGGGGAGATATTTGAAATATACCGAATGGATGTGGTATTGCTGGGCGCTAACCCTGATGCTATCTGTCTGAAGGAAATGCCATTAAAGACATATGAAAATTATTACCGTGCAGAAAAAGGGGTGATGCGGGTACATTACTTTCAAAAGGTGACGTATAAAGAAGTTTATCCCGGCATAGACTGGGTATTATTCCTGGAGGATAAGCAGCTTAAATACGAGTTTGTTGTGCATCCTGGTGGACGTGTTGAAGATATAAAACTACAATACCGGGGCACAAAGGACCTGCAACTGCTGGATGGAAACCTGGTGGCCGCAACCCCTATGGGAAGAGTTGTTGAACAGAGGCCCTACACCTATCAGGCGGAAGGCAGGGAGGAAATCGCCTCCTCTTATGTTTTGACTGGCAACGTATTATCATTCGATGTGGCCTCGTATAGTGGTACGTTGGTAATCGATCCATTTATCAATGTGGAATGGTCGACCTACTACGGTGGAATAGGAACCGAATCTGCCATAGTTCAATATACACAGTTTTCGGGAACGAGCTATTTTAATCCTTCCGTGGTAGTGGATGGGGAAAATAATACCGTTTTGTACGGTACAACCAGCAGCAGGGAAAATATAGCTACAACAGGTAGTCACCTGGCTATGGTACAGTCTGTACAGAATGCCTTTCTCGTGAAAATGAACGGTAAAGGAGCGCGTATATGGGCTACTTATTACGGTGATGGTAATCCTTCCAATTACGGCACTGTTTCTGGTAGTGGCCATAGCGTAGCAGCCGACGGACAGGGAAATATCTATATAACAGGTTCTACCAACAGCACGACGGGTATTGCTACAAAAGGCTCTTTTCGCGAAGAACTTGATGGTTGGCAGGATCTCTTCCTGGCAAAATTTGATAAGAACGGCAACCGGTTATGGGGTACTTATTATGGTACCGGCAGTGCCGAGTATCATGGCAGTGTCGCGGTTAACCCGTCCGGCAGTACGGTGTACCTGGCGGGCAGTACAGAAGGCCCTTCGGATGAGCTGGCTACGACCGGTGCCTTTTTCCCTTTCTCGGGAGGCAGCAGCAGAAGGGCTGGCTTCCTGGTCCGTTTCGACGGCAACGGCAATCGTCAATGGAGTACTTTTATTCAACCCACAGATCGGGGTTATACCGATGTGATGGACTTGTGCCTGGACAATAAAGGTAACGTCTTTGTTGGTGGGACCAGTTTTGGCGATATCGGCGCTTTTTTCCTGGGCGATCTTTCTATTGCTTCTTATGGTGCGCATCAAAGCTTAAACAGCACACCGGGGCCATATGGCAGAGATGCTTTTCTGCAGAAATGGGATGCAGATGGTAAACGTCTTTGGGGGACTTTCTATGGGGGCGACCGGCAAGACTATGGCAATGGGATTGCCAGTGATGAACAAGGTAATGCGTACATGACCGGTGGCACTATGAGCCCGACAGCGATTGCTACCCCGGGAAGCTGGCAGGAAAACTTCGATGGCAATACCAGCGCCTATACTACCAATGCTTTTATTGTGCAATTCAACGCCGGCGGACAACGTCGCTGGGGCACCTATCTGGGCGGAGAATCTACTACAGGCGCAGACCTGGCTTGTGGTAACGGAAATGTTTTCGTTACCGGCGGCGTCTATGGCGAAAATCTTGCCGCAGATAGCTGTGCCTATCAAAACAAGAGTGCCGGCCGGCATGATGCTTTTATTGCGGCATTTAGCCGGGAAGGCAAAAAGCAGGAAATCTCTTTTTTTGGTGGAGCGGCAGATGATGTTGGCTTTTCCCTGGCAACTGCCAGCGAAGAAGGCCGGCCGGTCCTTTACCTGGCGGGCAGTACGTCCAGTCAGGGGGGGATTGCCTTTTCAGAGCGTTATCCTGTATATAAAGAAAACCTGATAGGCAATAATGCAGACTATTTCCTGACCCGCTTCTCCTATTTCGCTACGAAGCAGGAACTGGCGTCGTGCTTCGCCGCAGATAGCCTGCTCATCCGCCCCCGGTATGCCGGCAGAGGGCCGTATCATTGGAGCAATGGCTCCCGGATGGATAGCTTATGGGTTAAAACTTCCGGGCAGTATATTGTTAGTTACCAGTTTCGCACAGGATGTCCGCAGCAGGATACTATTGATGTGCATCTTTATCCGCTTCCTCAATTACATTATACAGATAGCGCCTGTGTAGCCGGCCAGGGCGCATCGGGCTTTGCGGCTGCTGCCGTTACAGGATATAATCATAATAATTACCGGTATGAATGGTACGATAGTGAAGGTGAGGTGCTAAGGGAACGGGAAAGTACCGCTGGTGACTCGATTGCTGGCTTGCCACCGGGTGCGTATACCCTTCATATCAGAACACCGCTATGCGACACCTCACTGGCCTTTATTATCCAGGCTTACCCGGAAGTCGAGCTGCTTATTGCTGCGGACACAACAATAGCTGCAGGACAAGTGGTTCCGCTTTGGGTGAAAGGCAAAGAGGTCGATTCCGTATATTGGACACCTGCTCATTGGTTGGATACTTTTTATAGCTTCCATCCCCTTGCCTCACCTCAGGCGCCTGTTACTTATATTGCTACCGGCACAAATATCTACGGCTGCTTCAATACCGCTTCTGTTCGCATAGATATAATGGAAGACCTTTTTATTCCAAATGCTTTCAGCCCCAATGGCGACGGTGTAAATGATGTTTTCCGTGTTGAGAACGGCGGCTACCGGCGTATGCTGGATTTTAGCATCTTTAATCGCTGGGGGCAGCGTGTATTTTCCGGCGCTCATACGATCGACGGTGGCTGGGATGGCACTTATAATGGTCAGATCGCTGACGGCGGTGTCTATCATTACTATATTAAGACCGAATTGCGGGATAAAGTGGAGGTGTTTAAGGGTGATCTTACCCTGTTGCGCTGATTATACTACCGCTGAACATAATTAGAGACCATTACGAAGCTTAATCAGGTAGGAGCCGGAGAAATACCTGCTACCGTTTCAATAGACAGAAATCAAATTTTTAATGTTCAATACTAAATTAATTATGATAAAAAAGAAACTACTTAACTTTTTGTGTGGCGCTTTATTGCTGGCTCCGGCCTTTCATGTTGTTCATGCCCAGAATCTGAACCTGGGGTGGGCTTACCAGCTCGGTGGAGAAGGCATTGACCGTGGACAGGAAACCGTATCGAATGTCAGGATGAACGATCAGGGCGATGTCTATATATCCGGATTCTTTTCGGGAACTATTGACATAGACCCCGGACCGGGTACGCATTATCTTACAAGTATTGCGCCGGACCGATCTTCCAATTTTATAGCGAAATTCGACAGAACGGGCCTATTGCAATGGGCAACGCAATTGGATGACGGTGGCGTGAATATAGCAATGGAAATAGACAAAGAGGGTAATTTATACCTGGCCGGAAATTATACAGACACAGTAGATTTTGATCCGGGCCCCGATACTTTCGCACTGCATGCGCAACCGGGAGGAACAATGCCGGCATATATTCTGAAGCTGGATAAGAATGGTAATTTCGTTTGGGTAAAGAGCTACGGCGAGACCAAAGCAGCCACCAACGGTATTATAGGGTATTATTACGACTTCTTCAGGTTGGCATTAGATAATGAAAATAATATCATTCTGGCCTTTGGTATGTATGGTACCGTAGATCTTAATCCCGGAGCGGCTGCGGCAGACACGTTTTACATCACGGCCGAGAATAAAGCACTGGCGTTGGTTAAGCTGGATAACGCCGGAACATTTATCTGGGGAAAAAAGCTTTTCGGCAATGCCACGGTACAGGCTTTAGCAATTGATAAACAAAATAATATCCTGTTGGGAGGCGCTGCCGAAGCTGCGGTACAGTTTCATACCGGCCCTGCTTTTACCCCCGGATACCAGGACGCTTATGTTTGCCGCTATAGCTCCTCCGGCATTTTCCAGTGGGTAAAGATCCTTGAAGGCGATGTGGCTACTGTCCCCTACAGCCGTTCCTATCTTAATGCACTTGCCGTAACGGCAGACGACGAAATACTTATTGCCGGTGAGTCGGCCGGTGCAGTAGATCTGAATCCGGGGACGGTGAAGGACACGGTGAATACGGGAGATGGTAATCTCTTCCAGGGCTTCCTGATCAAACTGAATAATACCGGCGAATTTATCTGGAGGGCCAGGCAGGGTGGCAATGCTATAGCCCTCGATAAACGGGGCAATATTTATCTCGGCGGGGCCAATGCCGTTTCGCCAGCTGAAAAAGATAAAACCCGGTTTAAGAAATTAGACAACAAAGGCGCTTTAGTGTGGGAAAAAGAAAATATTACGAAGGGTATAAGCGGCTATGGTATGTTGTTTTCGGGCATGGCGGTAGATACTGCCGGAAAAGTATTGGTCAATGTAGGCCGTTTCGGAGCTTATTGGGATTACGGGCGGGGCGCTACCTCTGACTTTGATCCCGGACCGGATTCTTTTAATATGTCTACCCAGGGCGATTTCGATGGATTTGTACAATACCTGACCTGCAATACCTATGGCGCTGATACAATTGTTGCCTGTAATGAAGTGGTGTATAATGGTAGAACCTATAAGGAAAGCGGTTTGTATTTTGTGCCTATAACCGGTGCTGCTACGAGTGGTTGCGACAGCATTGTCCGCCTGCACCTTACAATAGATAGTGTGGACCTGGGGGTAACTTCTTCCGGCGCTACCCTGACCGCCAATCTTCCGGGGGTTAGCTACCAATGGATCAATTGTGCGGATAATAGTCCCATAGCAGGAGCTACGGACAAAACCTTCCTGGCCGAGGCAAACGGAAACTATGCCGTTATTATAACGACAATCTGCGGCTCGGACACTTCCGACTGTGTTAGCGTCCAGGTGGCTTCCATAGTAAGCCCCGGAGATACAGAAATGAACCTTTTGTCTTTATATCCTAACCCGGCTAAGGATTACTTTGTAATCGATAATTATCGGGAACTTACGATTGAAAATGTACAGCTGATCAATGTTCTGGGGCAAACCGTTGCACAATATCCCGTTCCGGGACGTCATAACACACAACGATTTGCTTTGAACAGTTTAGCCAAAGGGATTTATACAGTCCGTGTACGTACCGTCGAAAAAGGTACGGTGGTGTCCCGGCTTTCGATACGATAATGATATTTATGGCAGCGGATGTACTACATCCGCTGTTCCCATTTTATTAAATAGAGCAAAGTGTTTAAGATAAAATTGTTACCTATAGCACTGGTTTTCTGCCTGCTGTTCCCGGTGATAGCTGCCTGGTCTCAGGAGGAAAATGTATGGGCGTTCGGCTACCGGGCGGGTATCGACTTTAATACCACATCGCCTACCGCTATAGTAACGGGTATGCGCATATTAGAAGGTTCAGCTTCGGTATGTGATGAAAAAGGAGCTTTATTGTTTTACACGGACGGTACTTACATCTGGGATAAAAGCCATGATACGATGCCTAATGGCCATAATATCAATCCTATAAAGCCCTTTATGCTTTCGGGCGAGTATGTGCCCTCTACATTCAGCACCACCCAGGCCGTTGCCATTGTGCCCCGGCCACGGCAGGACGGGCAGTATTATGTGTTTTCACTGACGGCTTGGGATAATTGGGAAAATGGTGGCAAACTGTATTATAGCCTGGTAGATATGACGCTTAGGAATGGGCTGGGCGATGTAGTGTCCGGCACAAAAGGCGTTTTCCTGGATTCTTTGCTTACCGAGCGAATGAGCCCGGCGGGGGGTCTGTCCTGCAATGCCTGGTTGACAGTATTGGGCCAGGACCGGAAATTTAAATCTTTCGAAATTACCGCGGCGGGGGTAGACCCGGTACCCTCTGTGTCGGCGTTAGCGGGAGGTGATACCGGTATGTCAAACGGATGCCTGGTATTTTCGCCCGATTACAGGATGCTGGCAGTTGTACAATCCGTTAATACAAACTACAATGCCCTGTATTCCTTCGACCCGGCCAATGGGCGGGTGAGCAACCCGGTTCTCCTTTTTCCGGAAAATACCCGTAAGGCCTATGGCGCCTGTTTTTCACCGGATAACTCCCGCTTGTATATTAATGCTGATAATGACTCGATCTACCAGTTTAATCTTAAGGCTGGCAGCGCCCGGGAGATCATGGCATCAAAAAGGGGCGTAACAAGCTATAAAGCTATTTCCGGGATGAAAAGAGGGCCGGATGGAAAAATATACCTGGTGGGCGACCGCAGCGCTTTTTCCCCTTCTTTATCAGCTATACCTTATCCCAATCTGGCAGCGCCCGACTGTGGGTTTGAGCCAGATGTGCTGAAATTGGTACAGGGCACATATGGCATTATCGGCTTACCCAATGATGTTCCGGGGCAGAATAGGCCAGTTAAGACCAGTCAGACCCTTAAATTGCCCTGTTACCAAAGTGATAGCTTTCATATGGCCGCATTAGATACGCAGGGAAGGGAATACCAATGGAATACCGGTGCAATCCAGTCCGCAATGCACACCAGGATACCAGGCACTTACTGGGTAACCTATTATACGGGTTCCTGCACGTATCATGTAGATACTTTTCACTTGGTATCTTTTTTGCCGGAAGATGTATTGCCGGGCATCAAAGTACGTCCGGCCTGCGGGAAGCAGGCCAATGGCAGCTTGTTGCTGACCCGGCCCCCGGCAAACGGGTTGCAATACGCTTTTAGCTGGTTGGATAAGCATATGGATTCAATAGGGGCAGGCGACAGTATTAATAATTTGCTTCCCGGGCTTTACCATCTGCGTGTCCGGATAGGGCCGGCCTGCGATACCTTGATCGTCATCTATCTGCCGGAGGAAAACTATAGGGTAGGAATAGAAGCCGATACATTGGTTTGCGAGGGGAGCAATGTGGTTTTCCGGAACAGTTCGGATAGACATTTTGAAACATGGCAGTGGCGCTTTGGGGATGGAGATAGTTCCCATCTGCAGAACCCGGATCATAAATACCTTAGTCCTGGTCTCTACCAGGTCATGTTGGTAGGGTTGGGGCCTGTTTGCAACGACACTGCCTATGCCTCCGTCCTTGTAGATCCTGTAGCCCGGCAACTGTCTTTTCTGGCCGATCGCGAGGCAATCTGCACAGGCGAAGCCCTGACGTTTACCCCTTTATGGGATAAGCCCTTTTCCCTCTTGCATTGGGATTTTGGCGATGGAAGAGGCCTTGATGAGGTGGCAGACGGAAGGGTGCAGCATGCCTACGACGAGGCCGGAACTTTCGAGGTACAACTAATCGCTTCATTCCGTGTCTGTCCGGCAAAAGAGTTTCGTGATACCTTGGTGGTACACCCTTTGCCCCACGTGAACCTCGGACCGGATACCGCTCTGTGTCTACAGAATAAACCATTGTTGCTGCAAAACTATTTGGCCAAGGAGGCTAATGATCGGTATTTATGGAGCACGGGCGCCACTTCAGCCGGTATTATGGTACGAAATGCCGGCGAATATTATTTACAGGTCACCTCTGCATCCGGCTGTATCAGCCGGGAGTATATCACGGTACACAAAGACTGTTATATTGATCTGCCCAATGCCTTTACTCCAAATGGCGACGGCGCTAATGATTATTTTTTTCCGCGGATGTTGACCCCTCTCCAGCCGCTGGCTTTTCATATGCGGATATTTAACCGCTGGGGCCATATGTTATTCGAAACCACCGGCCGGGAGGGAGAGGGGTGGGACGGTCGATTCAACGGACAACCTCAGCCACCGGGAGCCTATGTCTATTGGATAGAGGTGTGTTTCGGGGAAGGTCATAAGGAACAATATAAAGGCAATTTTACTTTGCTGCGTTAGGGGGGCTAACCTGTACATGGTTTGCCTGATGTCTATGTGAAGAAGGATCCGCTTTTTTCTGTGGAAGGTCGGGTAATAGTACTGCGTGTTGAGCAGAATGAATACATATAGGGTAAACAACCAATAATGCGTCATGTCTACATCAATGCCCGCATAATTGAGATAATTGGTGCCGAACACCGGGAGTATTAAAGGCAGGGCTATCGTCCGGTCGCTATCGTAAATAAGGTCTTTGTAAGTAAGTGCCGAAGGCAGATACCAGTAATATTCCCCGGCGTCCCTCGAGATCTGGGCTTCGCTTTCCGTTTTTTGTCAGCGCGGATAAAAGCGGATCCTACATATCAAGACAAAAAAAAGCTTCCACGCCGCAGAGGCTAAGCTAAGCCTCAGGAAAAGGAAGGGTTTTATATATATAGCCGCAGGTGAAACCTGCGGCTATATAATGTGTTTTATGCTACTGCAAGCTTTATAAACCATTTTACTGGCTTTGCGATGTTTTCGCCCTGCATTAAATTGGAGAATTTATACAGTTACTATGTTGAGATTCAATTGGATGTCAGTTAATCAGCAAGCCCTAATTTAAAAACGAATCCTTTAAGATTTTGAAATGACCATTCTCGTTATAGTCCCAGGTTTTTAAAACATTTCAATAAGTCGTGCTATGAATTTTTTCCAAGTTTCGTTTTTCATAGTAAGTATAAAAAGATAGAAACTATTAATTGATTATCCGGTAGTTTGCCTGTAGGGGATAATGGTATCATTCCAAGGTGCCAGGGAATAGTCTTACTGGTACCTCGAAAG
>JBEBWN010000126.1:0-9706 GCA_040392235.1 Taibaiella helva
GGAAAGTCTGAACAATATTATCAAGCATGCACAGGCTACCGAGGTCCGCATTTTGATGAATTACTCAATGGGAACCCTTACAATATCGATCCGGGATAATGGCTGTGGGTTTGAGCAACATACCGTTAATAAAGGTGTCGGCCTACTGAACATGGAACATCGCGCCCAGATAATTAATAGCGAAATTAGTACCGAAAGTGCAGTAGGAAAAGGTACTACCATAGTGATCAAAATAGGCAAATAATAACTTTAAGAAAAGAAAATGTTTATCCTGCTAAATTGTAATTGAGTATGATATCCGTAGTATTGGTAGATGACCACAAATTGTTGCGCAATGGTTTAGGTAGTTTTATTCAGAATACAGAAGACTTCGAGGTTCTGTTCGAGGCGGACAATGGCAAAATATTTCAGGAAATGATTCGGGAAACATCGGTGCCCAAACCTAACGTGGTGTTAATGGACATCAATATGCCTGTACAGGATGGATATGTGACAACGAAGTGGTTGACCCAATACCACCCCCAAATTAAGGTACTGGCCCTATCCATGCATGACGACGAAGTTTGTATCATACGCATGCTAAGATGTGGCGCTAAAGGATACCTGTTAAAAGATGCGGATCCAGAAGACCTACTTAAAGCTATACGCGAGGTACATTCAACCGGATTTTACCAAAGTGCGCTAATGACCAAACATCTTCCCAATGTCTTGAGTGCCGATCCCCGGTTCTTAAACCTTTCCAATCGCGAAATGGAAGTTTTGCGCCTCCTGGCCACAGACCTCACCTATAAAGAAATTGCCGAAGAAATGAACTTAGGATTTAAAACGGTCGAAGGCTACAGGGAGCGCCTCAGCGACAAATTAGCCATAAAAACCCGTGTGGGCCTGGTCATGTATGCCATTAAGGCCGGTATTATACAAATTTAGAAATGCGAAAAAGTTAGCGGGCCATCTCCTACAGAAGATGGCCCGCTACTCATTTATTTCTTTTTAGCAACTTCCTTCTTCGGAGTTGCTCTTTTAGAAGCCGCTTTTGATGCCCCACTTTTCTTTAACGCTGCAGTCTTTTTAGCGGCAGGTTCCTTACGGGAAGCAGCTTTCTTACTTTTTTTATCAAATGCCTTCGGATCAATCTCAAGGATCATTTTCCGGACCTCTTCCAACGATACAGTAGTAAGGTCATCAGCTGTGTACTTTTCGCCATCCGGCCGGCGGCCCAATTTCAACATCAGTTTGCCAAACCGTATAAAAGGTCCCCAACGACCATTCTCGATGGCAATCTTTTCTTCCGGCCACTGTTGTATATAACGGTTCGCTTCTTTCTCTACTTTTTTCGAAATAAGCTCGTCAATATCTTTTTGCGTCAAATGGTCAAAATCGTAAGCTTTGGGTACATTCACAAATAGGCCCTCCCACTTCAGGAAGGGGCCAAAGCGGCCTTTTCCCTTACTAACCGGTTTTCCCTCATAATAGCCGACGGGGGCATCAGCTTCCTGTTTTTCTTTAATCAGGATGATCGCTCTTTCCATATCCACTGTTAGCGGATCCTCTCCTCTCGGAATGGAAATGAACTGCTCACCCCACTTTACATAAGGACCAAAACGTCCTGCTCCTATAACCACTTCTTTATCCTCATAGTCGCCCAGGCTAAAGGGCAGCTTGAACAAGTCCAACGCCTCTTCCAACGTGATCGTTTCAATGCTCTGGTTCGTTTTCAGCGTTGCGAATTTCGGCTTTTCCTCATCTTCCGAGCTACCGATCTGGATCATCGGACCAAACCGGCCCAGACGGGCAACAACGGGCTTTCCACTTTCCGGGTCTGTTCCCAACAAATGCTCCCCCTTGGCGCGCTCCGCATTCTCCAGGGTATCTTCCACCGTTTTATGAAAGGGGGCGTAAAAAGTGCTGATCATATTATTCCACACCTTCTTGCCTGCCGCGATCTGGTCAAACTCATTTTCGATATTAGCGGTAAAGCTATAATCCATTACCTGGTTGAAGTGCTCGTTCAAAAAGTCCGTTACTACCATACCAAGGTCCGTAGGGAACAACTTATTTTTTTCCGCCCCGGTATTTTCCTGGGCAGTTTGCCCGGATATTTCGTTATTCTTCAGGCGCCATACCTGGAAACTACGCACTATACCTTCCTTGTCCCTCTTCTCAACATACCCCCTTTGCTGCACAGTACTGATTGTGGGGGCATAAGTTGAAGGGCGGCCTATCCCCAGCTCCTCCAGTTTTTTTACCAGCGAGGCCTCCGTATAACGTGGGGCAGGCCGGCTGAAGCGCTCTGTAGCCTTTAATTCCACTAAAGGAAGTTGCTGACCTACAGTCAATGGCGGCAACATTCCTTCCTGCTCATCATCATCCTCTTCATCCTTACTTTCAATATATACCTTTAAAAACCCATCAAATTTCAGCACCTCGCCACTGGCGGTCAGCTGTTCATTAATTGTAGAGATACCAATCTTTGCTGTAGTTTTCTCTAAACGGGCGTCCGCCATTTGAGAAGCGATGGTACGTTTCCATATCAGTTCATATAGTTTTTGTCCCTCGGCTTCACCAATATGGCTTATCCTCATATCCGTAGGCCGGATAGCCTCATGCGCTTCCTGGGCCGATTGGTTTTTTGTCTGATACTGACGTCTATTGTAATAGTCATTACCGTATTGGCTGCGGATCGCATCTGCCGCATTTTCCAGCGCCGTTTCGGAAAGGTTAACCGAATCCGTACGCATATACGTTATATAACCGTTTTCATACAGCTGCTGAGCAAGCCTCATGGTACGGGATACCGAATACCCGAGCTTGCGGCTGGCCTCCTGCTGTAAAGTAGATGTTGTAAAGGGAGCTGCAGGCGACCGCTTTCCGGGCCGCACCTGTACATCGTCAACCTTGAATGTGGCATTGATACACTTTTCAAGAAAGGAATGCGCCGAAGTACCATCGGCAAACCGACGCCCTTCTGCTTTAAAGTTAACCTTACGATTACTGATGTCCAGGGCTTCGAAAATGCCCTCTGTCTTATAACTGCTTTCGGGTCTGAAGCCGTTGATTTCCCTTTCTCGTTCTGTAATGAGCTTTACCGCAACCGACTGTACCCTTCCGGCCGAAAGGCTGCGTCCACTAAGTTTGCGCCACAACACCGGCGAGATTTCAAAACCTACTATCCGGTCCAAAACGCGGCGCGCCTGCTGGGCATTTACCAGATTCATATCGACTAAACGCGGGTTTTCTACCGCTTTTCTGATAGCCGGCTTTGTAATTTCATGAAACACGATTCTTTTGGTATCAGACGGATCTAAGCCCAATACTTCGCACAAATGCCAGCTAATAGCCTCCCCCTCACGGTCCTCATCCGTTGCTAACCATACCTGTTCTGCCTTCTTGGCCCTGGCTCTCAAATCAGCCACCACTTTCTTCTTATCGTCAGAAACAATATAATTAGGCAGGAATCCATTAGCTATATCAATTCCCATTCCTTCTTTTTCCAGATCCCGGATATGACCAAAACTTGATTTTACTTCAAAGTCATTACCCAGAATTTTCTCAATTGTTTTTGCCTTAGCCGGCGACTCCACGATCAATAGATTCTTAGCCATATATACTTAATTGACTCCCTGTAACCAGGAATCTGACATTTACATATTAATTTAAATCCCTACTTTATCCAATCCTATTTTTCTTTTTGGACGCTGCAAGATTACGTTATATTTTGGAAAAACAACTATTAAACCTGCAAATCATCTGCTTTTCAATAATTCTTTTATTTTTTCAAAAGGCAGGAAGCCGCAAAGTAACATCCCGGCGCCGGAAACTATTCCCGAAAAAAGAAGAGCAATCAACATATTCTGAATAAAATAATTCAAAATATAACAACAACCCAACATCCATAATGTAAAAATGAGATATTGCAACAGCCCTCTTCCCTCCGTTTCCAAACGGAGTATCCTTTTGGCCGTATAAATATTGGCACAACTCACAAACAGCTGCGTTCCCACGCAGCTTAAGGCCGCACCCCATGCCCCGTATAACGGCATCAGGAAAAAATTGCTGCCCAGGTTCAGCACAACTGCGGTTAAAGATATAATGATCAGTTGCCGCAAGTTACCGTTCGCCGTTAAAAGCGTGGAATAAATATACCCGATGCAATAGCCCGGAAAGGCAAGCATGAGCAGCGAAAACACATGACCATCATAATCAGAGGCCATTCCCCCCAAGTTCAGCTTCATGATCTCCTTCCCCCAAAATCCGGCTACAACTGCGGCTGCTATAGCCACAGGAACCAACAGGTTAGCACACAGGCGAACCAGGCTTTTAACCGATTCCCCCCGGGTCAGCATTCGTCCGAATACCGGCAATAGCATTCCGGCAAACAACACGCCCGTTATATTATTGGCTACATCCAAAAAACGGTAAGCAGCAGCGTAGACCCCCGCTTCATATTGGCCCGCGGGTAATAGCCGCTCCATTAAAAATATATCGGAACGGATATATACCGCCATCAGGAAAATCAGTAAGGCATAAGGCAAACTTTGCCGGCATATTATCCACACCCGCCGCAGATCATAATGCTTCCAGTTTAGTGTCGAAAGCCTTGCACAAACGAAGAAAGCTACAACAACTGCGAGCAAGGATGCACCAATCTGGGCATATATAAACCACTCGATTTTAAAATGACGCGCAAAAAAAGGATGAAACAACAAAAGCGAGCAAATAGCGATCATAAAAAATCGGTCGCCGACCGATAAAAGGCTATCTGTTTTAAACCGATGCAGGGCCGCTACATTGCTGCGCAGGTACAACAACAGGGAATTCAGCACCTGTACCATACATAGCGCCAGCAATAACAACAAAGCATATTGCCGGTACCCCATAACCAGGCCCAACGCCATAACCAGGCATATATATCCTAATGCAAGAATGGCTTTAGCTACTATAATATTGGGAAACAGACCTTTCATTATTTTGGGGGAACGGGAAACAACACTGCTATTGTAATTCTGCAAGCCGAAATCCAGTAAAACCTGGAATATGATGCTAAAATTCAATAAAGCCACATACTGGCCATATGCCTCATGCCCTACCGCAATCTGTACATTCCTATCGATACCGAAAATCCAAAGCGGCTTAACGATAAGGTTAACCAGGATAAGGAAAAAGATATTTTGAACAAAGAAACGGCGCAATGAGAATCTATTTTAGGAACAGAGGAAAGTTAAGCATAGAATCCGGTTTTACCATCTTCCCACGGGCATTGCAGAACAATTCAATGTATACACATCCTCCCGGCGGCCTGAAAAAGAAATCGCCATCTCCTTGGATTGCTGCGTAAGGAACTGTTTTTCCGGATCAGACCACATCCGGCTCCGGCATCCTTCCCCTCCGTAAGAAATGGCGACATATAACTTTTCCGGTTCTTTCCCCGGCATAAAGGAGAAAAAAGAGAAGAATACTATACCTTCTTCAACGCCAGCAGCGAAAAATCAGTATCTACTTTTTTAATAATATTAGACAGTATGCCCATCCCCTCAATTTCCATCTCCACGGTATCGTCCGGTTGCAGCCATTGCACCTTATAACCTGGATCCTGTAACAAACCGGTACCATTCAATTCCAGAAAACAGCCTGTACCTACAGTTCCGCTTCCGATAACATCGCCGGGATATATATCTACTCCGTAAGCGCAACGCTCAATAATTTCGGCGAAAGTCCAATCCATATCTCCCATATTGCCTTCACTCACCTGGATACCATTGACTTTACAGGTCATTTTCAGGTTAAAGTTAGCTCCTGTATGCCCATCCTTAGCGGGTATACGGAAGGCCTCTAATTCATCGGGAGTTACTAACCAGGGACCAATGGTAGTGGAAAAGTCTTTACCCTTTGCCGGCCCTAAATTGAGCAGCATTTCTTCCATTTGTAAGCGGCGGGCACTCATATCGTTCATAATACAATAGCCGGCTATATAATTATCTGCATCCGCCGCTTTAATATTCCGCCCTTTCTTGCCAATAACCACCGCTACTTCAAGCTCAAAGTCCAGTTTTTCAAAATGGTCGGGCATACAATCTATATTACCCGGTCCCTGGATGGCATTATGATTCGTAAAATAAAAGATAGGATATTGGTCGAACTCCGGAATCATTTCAACTTTACGATTTCGTCGTGCTGCGGCAACGTGCTGCCGGAACGCATAACCATCCCTGCAGGAGGTTGGTCGCGGAACAGGCGCCAATATTTCTGCTTCAGCAAAAAGTAAGGCCGGGGGGTTAAGGCTGCCGTTGGCTATGTTCGTCTCCACTTCCCGGGCAATAACAGATAATTGCTCCCAATCTTCCAACATCTGCATCATGGTATGCGGCAACCGCGCATCGGCTTCATTCAGGTTATATAATTTGCCATCAATATACAAGGCTACCTGCTCTTTTTCATTATTCTTATACGTTACCAGTTTCATCTTTAATTCTGTTTATGATTAATATTACTGTGGATTACCCTGGGAAGGCCTGGTGGAACGGAATTCCGGGTTACCCTTCCCCGTTGGCAGGTTAATGCCCAGGCTGAGTATGAGCTCATAAGTACCGAAACTTTGCTTAGCCCTGCCTTTATATACGTTCAGGTGGCTATAACGTGCATAATCTACTTTCTGGGCAAACTCGAGATAAGCATATTTCATAATGCTCACCTTCAACGCCGTTTCCAGCCCTGTGTTCCATCCACCCAACTGAAAACCCGGCGCATTGGCATCACCAAACAGCGCGTTTTCGACATGTGGTATTACCGGTCCTATTCCGGCCTTCGCCAGCAAATCCACTTTCAGGTACCGGTTGGGAGTAGCATACAAGGAAAACTTGCGCACCAGGTTGAACAACAGGAAATTAGCGCCGTTATTCAGGAAATAATAAAAACCATCGGCCTGCGTAAACGATATGTCCTTATCTACACTGCTACCTTGCATCCGGCCTTTCACCCTGATGGTTTGCCCCTCGCGTACTATATACTTTGTGTGATCAAAATTGATCTCAATAGCAAAATTCTGCTTTTCATTAAAAAAATAGCCTATACGGTAATTATATTGAGGGATAGTCAGTTCTTTATGAAAAAAATCTTCATTCCACCCCGGCCGGTCATGGGCCTGTACCGACTCCATACTATAATCATTGTCGAGGCCGGGTTGTTTCACCCTTATGCTGGAACGGGTATACCATTCCTTATTATACCCCCAACTAATATAAAACATGCCATTGCCGACAACCTTTTTATACTTTTTTTCCTGGTGGTCGGCTGCATTCAGTTGCATAGTTCCTAACAGCAAACCCGTAAACCCAAGAAAACACTTTAAAAACTTCTGTTTCATCAGAAAGAAAAAATTAGCGCTGCAAAAGTAACCCAATGATTATTGCCGGCAAAAGCCTCTTGCATTTTATGCTTCCGGCAACCAACCGGGGAGTTCTGTTACTTACGCAAAATCCATTTGCCCACTTCTTTCATCGTTATCTTCTTTCCATACAACAAAATACCGGTACGGTATATCCTTCCGGCCATCCAGGTGGTCAGTAAAAAGCCCAGTACCAGCAGCGCTGCCGAAAGGGCCAGTTGCCATCCGGGCACACCAAAGGGGATACGCGCCATCATAACAATTGGCGAAGTAAGCGGAAAAATACTGCCAAATATAGCCAGTCCGCTATGAGGGTCCTTAATGGCTGTAGACATTATGGCAAAGCCCAATATTATAGGAATGGTAATCGGCAATGTAAACTGGTTAGACTCCTGCGGATCTTCGTTAACCAGACTGCCTACGGCTGCAAACAGGGAGGCGTAGAGAAAATATCCACCCAGGAAATAGAAAAGGAACCAGAGACCTATGGATGCCCAGTTTTGACTTTGCAATACCTGTATCATGGCCAGGAAGTCGGCTTCCTTGCCCGTAGTCGCAGGCATACCCGTCATTGTCGCAGGATCTACGGCAACAGCACCCATGCTGCCCATAAGCGGCACACTCACGGCAGCAAATACACCCAATAATATGACCCACAACAGAAACTGCGTAAGGCCCACCATAGCTACCCCTATTATTTTGCCCAGCATCAACTCGAAAGGCTTAACAGAGCTCACGATGATCTCAGCTATGCGATTGGTTTTCTCCTCCATCACACTACGCATTACACTCATGCCATAGAACAACATAAACATGTACAATAAAAAGCCGCATAAATAACCCACTACCAGTCCCACCTTATTGTTCGACTCTTTTCCTTCCTTAAGATTGAATGGCTTTACCTTTACGCCGCCCGAAGAAATGATTTTTAGTTGCTCCGGACTAATGCCCGCATCCTTCATCCGCTCGTCAGTCACGATATCGTTCAGCTCATTTTCTACTTTACTCTGCGCATCCATGCCTATTTCGTTATTGCAAAAAAGCTGGAAACTCTGATTATCCTGTACATTAAATGGTGGAATGTATAGCACAGCATCATAGCCATAGGACTCCAGATGATGCTTTACGGAATCGAGCGATCGCTGTTCGTAACGGAAAGACACTGCTTTTGTATTCTTCAGCTTATGCTCAAATATTTTACTGTCGTCGATAACTGCAATCTTCTTTTCATCGCCCGAGGTAACGGCAATAACGCCAATAAGCACACTAACGCCGATAAACAGGATCGGTATTAACAAGGTTAAGAGAATAAAAGAACGTTTACGAACCCTGGTCAGGTATTCCCTTTTTATAATAATGGATATTTTTTTCATTGTATTGTATAGAAATGTGAGATAAACAATGAGCCTGCGGCTACTTTTCAAATGCCCTGGCATTGGCGGTACCTTGTACCAGGCGTATAAATATATCGTTCAGCGTAGGAAGTACCTCCTCAAATGCAACAACAGGTACATTATGACTAATGTAATATTGTAATATTTCATTGGAATGCACATCCGGGTCCAGTTGAAACACCAGTTTTCCGCCTTCCTGTTTCAGTAACTTCATACGTTCCGGAGTTGCTACCGGGGCAGACGCTCCGAGCGTAAGCGTAAAAATATGCTCCTTAAAGTCCTGCTTTATCTGCTTCACACTGCCGTCCAATATTTTTTTGCCCAGGTTAACCAGCACAATCTGGTTGCATATTTCCTCTACTTGTTCCATCCTATGTGTGCTGAAAATGATGGTCGTACCTTCCTTTGCCAGGCGAAAAATCTCATCTTTCAAAACATTGGCATTAACCGGGTCCAAACCACTGAAGGGCTCATCCAGTATCAACAATTTAGGGTTGTGAATTACCGTGGTTACGAATTGTAATTTTTGTCCCATACCCTTGCTCAGGTCTTCCACATTCTTATTCCACCAGGTAGACATGTCCAGCCGGGCAAACCATTCCTTACTGCGCTTTTCGGCCTCGGGCTTACTCAAACCACGCAATTGCGCCAGGTATATAGCCTGTTCTCCTATTTTCATTTTTTTATACAGCCCCCTTTCTTCCGGCATATACCCTATGGCACCAACATGTTGATTGCTGTCAAAAGGTTCTCCGTTTAAAAGTATGCTTCCCGAATCGGGGTAGAAAATCCCGGTTATCATACGCAGCAAAGTGCTTTTACCCGCTCCGTTGGGGCCAAGCAAGCCGAAAATACTGCCCTCCGGTATGTCAAAACTGATATCGTCTACAGCTCTTTGGGTGGCATAATACTTTTTTAAATTTTTTACAGA
>JBEBWN010000127.1:0-9686 GCA_040392235.1 Taibaiella helva
TTACTTCTACCATTTCTTTTTTCAGGAAAATATGACGGAGTGGTATAGTCAATATGGAGGCCACCTCGCTTTCGGAAGCAACTAATGGAGGAAGGACTGAAGTGGCTCCTATTACAGGGTTTACTTCAAAATTGCTCACGGGAATATATAGAGGCGATAATTTTCCTAATATGGTCACCTCGTCCCGAGGCAGTTTTATTTCTTCATTAGCCTCGCGCAGGGCGGTATGTATAATGTCGATATCGGTTTTTTCCTTCTTACCGCCAGGCAGCGCCAGCTGGCCGCTATGTACGCCACCATCAGCGCTCCTTTCGATCAACACGGTCTGCACATCATTTTCGGCCGGGTAAAGCAGGATCAGTACGCCGCTTTCTTTAGCATGTGGAGGCGCCTGCTTAACATCCGGCCGGTTGATGTTCATCATTCTTCTTTGTGCCTCATATCCGGGTAAGGGGCCTTTTAGTCTTTCTGTCAGCCAACAAACAAAGGAGTTCCACTGGTTCATTCTGCAGATGTTAAACGAGGTATTATGAAAGTTATTTTTCCTGGCTTTACCGGGAATAAAAATAAAAAAAATGCCCGTGAGGCATTTCCTTTATTTAAAATAAGATTTGTTTTTTTAGTTACCGTATTCGCTCAGGAATTTAATGCGCATCAATTGCAATTGTTCGATGCTAACATCCCGGTCTTTAAACTCTTCGTACGCCTCTTCAATATTATCATCCGTCGCTTCCCTGAAAAAGTCAAAAATATCTTCCTGCTCATCTTCGTCCAATTCTTCGTCCAGGCAGTAGCCCAGGTTTAATTTTGTTCCGCTGGCTACAATCCCTTCCATTGCTGTAAGCAACTCAGCAACCGATATATCTTTGCTTTTTGCAATAGACTCCAGGGGGATTTTTTTATCTATGTTTTGAATAATATAGACCTTCAACGCACTTTTGTTCGCTACGTTCTTCATGACGAAATCGTCGGGCTTCTCAATTTCATGTTCTTCAACGTAATTAGCGATCAGCTCAACAAATTTTTTACCGAATTTTAAAGCCTTTCCTTTGCTAACGCCTTGAATTTTCGCCAACTCATCCATTGTGGTCGGGTAAGCGAGTGCCATATCTTCGAGTGAATTTTCCAGGAAGATGACAAAGGGCGGCAGATTCTTCTCCTTGGCCACCTGTTTACGCAGGTCGATCAGCATTTCCAGCAGTACGGGATCGGCAGCAGCTGTTCCGCCGGTGGTATGCTCTTCTTCTTCGTCGCCGTTGTCAAGATCCCTGTAAAGGTGATTCAGGGCAACTTTTATGGAGTAAGGCTTTTTCAGAAATTTACGCCCGTTATCGGTGATTTTCAGAAGACCGTATTCTTCAATGTCTTTACGGACGAAATCTTCCAGCATCATTTGACGTATAAGCGACTGCCAGAAGGTATCGTCCATTTCCATAATCAGGCCGGCACCAAATGAACTGAGCTTGTCATGCTTAAAGGTCTTGATCTGCGGATTGTTTTTCCCAAGAACAAGGTCTACCACATAGTTGATGCCGAAGCGTTCATCAAGTTGGTCAATCGCGTCTAACACTATTTTTACACTGTCTTTAACGTCGAGTTTTTCCTTTGGATGACAGCAGTTGTCGCAATGACCGCAGTTTTCGATGGCTGACATTTCGCCGAAATAATGCAGCAGCATTCTTCTGCGACAAGCCCCACTTTCCACATAGGCCACGGTTTCGGTGATTAATTGCGCACCCATTTCCCGCTCGCTGAGGGGTTTGTCGCGCATTAAATGCTCCAGCTTTTGTACATCTTTATAAGAGTAGTACAGGATACATTTACTGATGCCACCATCTCTGCCGGCTCTGCCAGTTTCCTGGTAATAATTTTCCAGAGATTTTGGAATATTATAGTGCATGACGAAACGCACGTCGGGTTTGTCAATTCCCATACCGAATGCGATGGTGGCAACAATGACCTCTACATCGTCTTTCAGGAATTGATCCTGCCTCTGAGCGCGGGTAGATGCATCCAGGCCGGCGTGATAGGCCACAGCTTTTATGCCATTGGCACAGAGCATTTTGGCCAGTTCTTCTGTAGTTTTGCGGTTAAGGGTATAAATAATGCCGCTTTTTCCCTTCATCTGCGATATATACCGAACCATGTGCTTCAGTACCTGCGCCTTCGAGGTCTTGGGAACAACTTCGTAATACAGATTCGGCCGGTTGAAAGAAGCAACTATTGTTTTAGGTTTTTTAAGCTCCAGGTTTTTTACAATATCGTCCTGAACTTTAGGTGTTGCTGTTGCTGTTAATGCGATAATAGGCAGATCTGGGCTAATCTCAGATATCATATCGCGCAACTTGCGGTATTCCGGTCTGAAGTCGTGCCCCCATTCCGAAATACAGTGCGCTTCGTCCACCGCAACAAAAGAAATATTGATATCCGAAAAAAAATCTATATTCTCTTTTTTAGTCAACGTTTCGGGGGCAACATAGAGCATTTTGGTTTTGCCCTCGGTAAGATCGGCTTTTACTTTCCGTTGTTGAACCCTGCTTAAGCTGGAATTCAGAAAGTGGGCTACATTATCATCATCACTGTAGCCTCTGATCAGGTCTACCTGGTTCTTCATGAGTGCAATAAGCGGAGATACAATTAACGCAACCCCCTCGCTGATCAGTGCCGGTAATTGGTAGCAAAGGGACTTGCCGCCCCCCGTAGGCATAATAACGAATGTATCTTTACCGGAAAGGACGCTTTTGATGATCTCCTCCTGTGCGCCTTTAAAACCGTCAAAGCCAAAATATTTTTGCAATTCTTTCTTAAGGTTCGGACTACTCTTTGTCTTGGTCTTTGTTTTTGTTACGGCTGTTTCCATAAATGGACAAAATTGGATGTTAAATCAATAAAATGTTTTATCTATCCTTGTACGTTAATGCGGGGTTTTCAGGAAATGGATGCGAATTTACGAAGGTTAAGGTAAATAAACTAAGTTAAATATACAAGCTATCGTAATAAATCTTTTTGCAAACATTATGTCAATAAAAACCAATATTTTAGCCCTAATAGGCTCATTGTAGGTACAACTGTTGTTTATCGCGGCAATAAGAAGCTAGTACTGTTCTACGTGACCCGGCATTTCGGCCGGTTCAGCGAATTTGCCGGACTGATATTTCCTTATTAACTTGCTTGAAAGAAAACCGATATGACAACTAAAGAGTCGTTTTCCATCAATGGTGAGCAATTGCTGAAAAAGGTAAAGGAACTGATCAATGAGGGGAATATTAGAAAAATTACCATAACAGATAAGTCTGGAAAAGATTTAATGTCTTTCCCGCTGACGATTGGATTGGTAGGCGCTCTACTGGCCCCGGTATTAGCGGCAGTGGGTGCTCTGGCTGCGTTGATAGGAGAGTGCAGTATTACAGTAGAAAGAGAAATTCAGGATCCGGCAGATACGGTTCAGGATTAAGCGTCAGTTCAGGATATGCCTCCTCAGCTTATCCGCTGTGTAGTACGTAGATCTTTATATAACCGAAGGTAATATAATAGTGCTGCAGGGCTGCAAGTCCTTTACAAAGCGTTTATGTTTTCCGCATCCATTGTAATTCATTCCCTGTAAAAGAATACTGCTGATTCAATGGTATAAAAATAGACCTGTAAGGTGAAGGCGTAAGGTTATAATTTATGGTTTCGCGGTACTTCAGCAACGTTTCGCGGTACTTCGGCAACGGTCCTCGGTACCGTGACGTGATGTCACGCCATGGTGATAAGGCTGTACGCCACCGCGGAATGATGTCGCACTACCGTAATATGGTTGCATGCCACCGCGATATCATGCTGAAGTACCGTGATATGATTTTGCGCTCCCCTAACATCAAACCGAAGTACCGTGATGAGGGCGCATGCCTCCCTATAATGATGTCGTGCTATCGTTTTAAGGTTTCACGCTCCCATGGGATGATATCGTGCCACCATGATAGGGTCTCACGCCCCTGCGCCACCATGCCGAAGTACCGCGATGTCGCGTCGAAGTACCGTGAAATGGTTGGCGGTGACGAAACTTATGTCGCCATCTATAACCTTACGCAGGGCGGCCCAACCATAACCTGGTTGCCGTATTATTGTACAATGAGCGTCCACACCAATCCAATAGAGGCAAAGCACAGTCGGGCATCTCGCCTTGCTCTACAAGCCGCCAAAGAAGGGGAGATACATCTGTTGTTTCCGGATGCTGCTCATTCCACCCTGTAAGCTTTCCTTTGCTGCCTTTGATGTAAGGCAATGATGTTTATCAAAGCAGCGCGGGCAGAAATCGTATCAATCTACCGGGAGCTATCAATATCAAAGAAGTGCCTGTATTCACCAAACCGCTTATATCTGCTCTCATTCTATTGTCGCTTTCCTGGAACAACTCGAAGAACAATATAACGACAAACCGATTGCTGTCGTTTTAGACAATGCCCGCCACCAACATTTTGTTTTGAAGGAGAAAGCCATTGCTGCAGGGCTGGGCATTCTCGCTTTCCCGCCTCCTTATTCTCCAAACCGCAACATCATTGAACAATTATGGAGGTACACAAAGAAAGAGATACCGAATGCACGATATTCTGCCCCCATGCTTTTCATGAAGGCAATCACTACTTTCTTTTAAACATAAACCAAACCCACAAGCAAAAAGTACATAATTTGATGTCTCTTAAATGCAAATTCTTTGACCATATACTGCGCATTCTTATGCAGCCTGAAGTAGAACTTATCCCGCGGGCCTTTTTAAAGTGGCCCTTTTACTTTACCGTAATCCTTAATCCTTCGGTGTGGCTGCTGAATTCGGGGGCGTACATGCATTGTATGGTGGATATTCCGTTAGAGAAATTGCCCTGCATAGTTACCCATACAGGATACTCGAATACATAAGTGCCTTTTTTCAGGTAGCTAAAGAAAAAGTTCGTGGCAAGGTCTTTAGTGCTTTCGTAATAACCCAGCCCCCCTTGGTATTTATAGCCGCTGAGTACATTGAGTGGTTCCAGGCAGGAAGCGCGCATATCCTTCAGGTGTACATATTCCATGTCCCGGTCTACACGCAGTTCTATTCTTATTGTAACCTTGTCACCTACTTTCAGTCGCTCATTGCCATCTAGTGGTTGCAGTACGGGGCCGCCCGGACTATTGTTTTCCCTGTAGAGTTGTTTGCGCAAACTGAGGGGTGTTTCTGCGCCTTTTACTTTATCCATGTCCTCAAAATATTGCCAGTAAATACCACCCCAGCTTATTTGGTTATTGCCGGGACTGTGGTCTTTATTGTCTAATTCTATTTTGATATCGCCCATATCATTACTGACCTCCTGCCCGGTATACACTTTTTTGAAATAGCCGGTACCCGATTCCGTTTTTTCCTGGTTGGAACGTATGGTTTTACTGCCGAGCTGGATATTTACCAGCGGATCGTTCAACAGCCAGTCGTTGCCATGGAGCAATAGGGCGTAGCAGGCGTCAGCAGTAGCTTTCGTAGTTTTCCAGTTTTGCGTCTGCTTTTGTTTCAGCAACCAGATCTTCATAGCTTCGGCCGAGGGTATGTCATTTGCAATTTCGGTGAACGCTTCAATCAGTAAGGCCTGAGCTTCCACCGGGGCTTCGTACCAGCAATAGCCGGCAGGCATAGTTTTCCAATACATGCCGAACTCCGCATTCTGAATAGCTCTTTCCTTTAAGGATGCTATCACTCTGCCGGGCAGGGCCGGGGTTTTAAAGCGATGGAGGGCAAGCGCTATTTGTCCCTGCATAAACGGGTTGAATTTAGTCCAGTATTTGCCGGCCTGATCTTTGTAATAAGTAAAGGCTTTTTGCGTATTGCCAGCTAGGGGCTTATTGGTAAAAAAGCTGCGCATATAGAGGTATTGTACCTGGCTATAGCTTATATGCTGCTGATCGAGCGTTACCTTCTGTTTAAGCAATATATTGTGATCTCTTTCCAATTGATCGTCTAGGTAGGACAGGGCCTTGTTTACAATGGCTTCCATGTTTTTCTTTTTGGTACCCATAGCATTCAGTTTTTGTAGCTTGCCTAGCCCGGTAACAATATATTGGGTGATAAAACGGTCGCCGTTCATACCTTTAAACCAGGGAAAGCTGCCGTCGGCCAGTTGCATTTGTTCCAGTTTAGTCAGGGTATTATCCAGGTTCCTGGCCAGTTTATGTGTTTCAAACAGGGCGGCAATCCTTCTTTTTTGCTCTCCTTCATTTTGAGCTTCCAATACCCAAGGCGTTTCCTCCAGCAATGCCGATTTTAACTCCTGGTTTTTTTCCAGGTTGGACAGCAGAGCTGCTGTATCTTTTGTTTTCCACTGTTCGAATATTTTTCCTATTCTGGGCGACAAAGAAACGATATATGTGGCCAACGCATTGGCATAAAGACGGTTGAATGTTTGTTCAGCACATTCATAGGGGTACTCCATGATGTAAGGCAGCGCTTGCACCGCATACCAGGCAGGATTGCCTGTAAATTCGACTGTCAGGGAGTGATTACGTAATGTTGAGCTGTTTTGCTGTATCAGCGACTCCATACGGAAGTGGCCACTTTGCCCACGTAGGGGTAGAGGCATAGTTTCTGTTACCAGCACACGGTTCGTAACGACGGGTAGGAGCATTTCTTCACCGTCTGTAAAATGCCCGGCTTTGGCCGTAATCCGTATGATCACAGGTGTATACCGGCTTTCGGGGATATATATATGCCAGTTTACCGTAGTGCTGCGACCGATAGCGACGTTGAATGCTTGTCCATTATTATCTATACGGAATGCCCCATCGAGTCGCTGCAAGGTATTCGGGTCCAGTATTTCTATCACCGTATTTCCAGAAAGAGCCCTGGCGCTCAGATTACTTATTTTGGCACTGATAACCATGCTGTCGTTCTGCCGGAAAAAGCGAGGCCAGTTGGGTTGCACCATCAGGTCTTTTTGCGTTTTTACCTTACCTTCAAGGTAACCGGTTTGCCAGTTTTTGGTATGGGCAAAGGCCATCATTTTCCATTCGGTCAGGGCTTCAGGTATACGGAATTTAATTTTCAGATTGCCAGCGCTATCGGTCGATAATTGCGGCAAAAAGAAAGCCGTTTCCTGCAAGTTTGTTCTCGGTATAGCCTGGCCCGTATTCCCGGCTACATCTTTTTGTACAGCTCCACTGTTGCTGGCAGGATCAACGGCAATCTCGTTGATTTCCGCTTCGCCGGCAGGTGTGGCACCATCAGCTGCACGGGCTTCCTGAAGGGCCTCTGCTTTGTTTTGTGTCGTGTTGGCCATAGCCCTTACGCCAGGCGCTTTCGCATACAGCCTGTAATTGCCGCCACGTCCGTATAGTTGTTGCAGGTCGAAAACATTCAGTTCATCGTATTGTTTCTCGTAGCTTTGATAGCTGCCGGCTACACCTGTTTTTAGCAGCTGGAATCCGGAGATGCCGAATCCGGAATAGCTTATCCAGGGCAGGGTGGCGTTTACCGTAGGATAAAGCGATGGTATGAAAGAAAGCCAGCTGTGTACTTTAAAAGCATCTAAAGAAGCATCGTACATCCCGGCTACCATCTCTGCTGCCACGCTTTCCTTTTGGGGGCCTTTTATTGTCAGGCTCCATTCTTCTTCTTGTCCTGGAAGTAATTTGTCGCGATGGGTAGCCCATTCCAGTTGCAGTTCTTTATTAGACCAGGGGACCGTTATGGTTTTTGTATAAGTGTACACCCGGTTGTTATAAACATACAGCCAGCTAAAGCCGATGCCGCCACGGTGTTGTTCTTCAAGAATAATTGTCAGCGGATTTTGCTCCGGCACATCTGTTGTCGACGAACGCAGAAGATAGGGCCGTGCTGCTGCTGTTGCCAACCATAGTTTTAATTCTTCACCTGGTTCATAAGCCGGTTTAGTGGTATATACTACGAAATCTTTCTGCTCAGACCCCTTCAGGCCGGGCTCCCATATATAAGTATATTTCTTTTCTACGATCTCATTGCCCTGAGCGTCTTTTGCAGCGATCTCCACAACATACCAGCCTGTCTCTTTCCATATAGCGCGTGGTATAGCTATCGTTCCTTCCTGCCGGGTTTTGGCCGTTTCCCGGAATAGGGTGGTTTCTTTTTCCCAGTTCACATAATTACCTTCTTCCTGGTATTCATCGTTTGGAAAAAGTTTGTGGAACTCTGCTTCCGTAAATACGAACTGGTCGGGCGTTTCCCATAAGCGTTTGCGGAATAAGCCCGGGAACCGGAGATGGGAGACGGATACCGTAATATCGGCAGGCGTAAAAATGCCATTCAGGTTCCGTGTGTTTACCTTTATGTTCTGCAGGCCTGCCGGCGCCGCTTCTGCCGGTACCTGGGCTATTATTTCCAACGACCGGTACCCTGATTGCAATTGCGTTTTGCCGCTACGGGTCTCGCCGTTAATATCAGTGATGTCGGCATATACCGTGTAAGTGAAAACAGGCAGGCTCTCCGGGGTGATTTCAGGATCGGGAATAGTTGGAAATTCGATCTCGAATTTTCCATCTTCATCTGTTATAGCTGTCCCGTTGACAATTTCCATTTGTGATGATTGAGGGCTACCGAAACGGAGGTAACACCAATAGTAAGGAAACCTGGCTTCGCGAACAACGCGATACCGTAGCGAGGCGCCATCAACAACATTGCCGGCATAAGCATGGGCATAACCTTTTATTTTTACCGTTTGGTTAAGCGCAAAATTTTCTTTGATTGTATCGAAGGCCACATAAAACCTGGGCCGCTTGTATTCTTCAACAGAAATGCTTGCCGATCCTGTTGTGTTGGATAAGGTCATGACACCACCCAGGACGTTTTCCGGTGCCGTGAATTGCCCTTGAAAAGAACCAAATTCATTGGTGATCAGATCCAGTGAGGCCACTTTCTGGTGGTTAACGTCGTATAGCGTTACTGTGGATTTTGCACCAGCTAAAACCCTGTTATCTCTTCCCGCTTCTTTGCTTTGCAGGGTAATACCTTTAAAATATATAGTCTGGCCTGGCCTGTATAATGCCCGATCGGTAAAAAAGAAAGTTCTGACCTGGTTAGGTACGGAATAATTTTCTCCGTATTCATAGAAATAGTCGTTTGTCTGCAGGGTATCTTTATTCCATATAAAAGTAGCTGCTCTGGTATTATTGGCGTTAGCTACCGGTATGGACAGGCGCCCTTCCTTATCGCTGGTTGCCTTTCCGGCTTTTTTTAGTACGTTTTCCCTCTTGCTTTTGTCATATTCTGAGGTCCAGAAAATTGCTGATCCGTTTTCTATAGGTTGGCCGGTCTTCCTGTGTAATAGATGGATCTGGCTATTTTTGGCCCTGATGTAGGCGATGGCCGAGACTTGGAAACGAACGGCGGTTACTATATTTTGGCTATCATTTATGTTTTCCTTTGTTGCAGCCAGAAGCACATAACTGCCCTGCGCTAACTGGCCAACATTTATTTCTACGCTATGCCTTTCCATATCTCCAGATCCGGGCAGCGCCTGTTGCCAGCTGCGCAGCTCTTGTGTGTTTTGCAAACGGGCCAGCAATTTTTCGTCGGGTATATATCCGTTCACAATGGCTTCATTCTTTATAGTATACACACGCAAATAGGCAACGCCGGTATTCCGGTAGCTGATCAGAGCTTTTATGTTTTCGCCGGGTAGATTCACTTCTTCTGTTTTCAGCTCCAGGTT
>JBEBWN010000128.1:0-9644 GCA_040392235.1 Taibaiella helva
CAACTTGCGGCATATCATACTTTTACGGGAGATGCAAATTACCTACCCAAAGAATTGTCCCAGTACACTTCCCTGAAGAAAGAAGATGTGCTCCGGGCTTATAACAAATACGTTAAGGGAAAGCATGCCGTTGTTTTAAGTGTGCTGACCAATAATTATACAGAAAAGGCGGGCGATGACAATTATGTGATTTCCACAAAAGGATATAAAGCGCCTTCTTATGGTTATAAAGGTCTGGTGTATAATAAAGCAAAAGATACTTTTGACCGGAGCCGTCTTCCTGAAGCCGGGGCGCCCGTATTAGTAAAGACCCCCGATTACTGGGAAAGTACCTTTGCCGGTAATATTAATGCGATCGGTTCCTTGTCTGATGAAATTCCCGCAGTAAATATTTTATTGAACTTTAAAGGTGGGAAGATAACGGATCCTTCCAACAAAATCGGTTTGGCCAATATGTTTGCCACGATGATGAACGAGGATACCAAAAATTATACGTCTGAAGAATTTACGGCAGCATTGGAACAACTTGGTAGCTCTATCCATGTACGGGCCGGCGATGATGATATGACTGTACAGGTACGCTCATTAACAAAGAACCTGGACAAAACGCTTCAATTATTGGAAGAAAGGGTGCTCAGACCCCAATTCAATGAAGAGGATTTTGACCGGAATAAGAAACGCACCACAGAAAATATAAAGAATGCGCTCAATCAGCCCGCCTATGTAGCCAGCCTTGCTTATAGCAGCCTGTTGCTGGGTAACGACAATCCATTGAGCTGGCCCGCCACTGGTTCGGAGTCTTCGCTGACGCATATCAGTTTACAGGATATAGAAGACTATTACCAGCAAAAATTTTCCCGTCACGGTGCTACAGGAGTGATCGTAGGCGATGTGGGTAAAGAGGAAATCCTGGAAAAATTATCCTTCCTTCAGGCGCTTCCCGATACAGAAATAAAACTACCTGCTATTCCGGCGCCACCATTGGCGGAGAAGAATAAGGTGTACTTCATTGACATACCGGGTGCGGCGCAAACGGAGTTCCGCGTTGGCTATGTTACCAATATGAAGTATGATGCCACGGGCGACTATTACAAATCTTCTGTTATGAATTTCCCCCTGGGTGGTTCCTTCAACAGCCGCCTGAATTTATACCTCCGTGAAGATAAAGGTTGGACTTACGGCGCCCGTTCCGGTTTTAGCGGTGATAAATATGGTGGCGATTATTCTTTCAGTGCGGGTATCAAAGCGGCTGCAACAGACAGCGCTCTGAATGATGTTCTGGAAATCATGCAACAATATAAGCAAAGCGGTATCAGTCCGGAGGAACTTACCTTTACGAAAATGGCTATGAGCCAGGGTGAAGCGCTGAAATACGAAACAGGTTTTCAGAAAGCCGGCTTCCTGAGCCGTATCCAGACATACGGGCTTTCTAAAGATTATACGGAGCGACAAAATAGTGAGTTGAAAACAATGACGGTCAAGAATGTCAATGAAATTGCGCAACAGCGCCTGCCCTCTGCCGACGACCTGGTTATTTTATTGGTTGGCGACAAGACGGCCCTGGCCGATAAAATAAGTGCAAAAGGATTTGAAATTGTTGAACTGGACAGGGAAGGACGAAGCCTGAATTAATAATAATTGCGAGTGTGTAAAAAGGGGCTGCCTGAATAAGGTGGCCCCTTTTTAATAAAGTTATCGGGCCGGCAGCCGAAAGGAAAATTCAGGGATTGTAGGTTTTGAATCATACTTCTGATACAATATATAAAGCATTCGGTGTTCAAAGCTTCCCTGCACTTCTGTATCACAGAAGTGTGCATAGACAATATAATCGTGAAAGATTATTATGAGCAGATAGCTCTGAAGTATTGGGGGAATACCAGAAGTTGTATAAAAACAACAGGAAGTAGTCAAAACACAACCAAGAGATTTGGTCTTTTCGCATACTGTGGTGTGGCAGTCAATACCTTTGCTCCGTTAAAAACATAAAGCGAATAAGGTATGAACACAAAATTATTGGCAGCAAAATAGCCGAAGCGAGGAAAAGGCACACATGTCCCAGGCACAACTTGGCGGAATTCTGTTTATCAGCCCGCAGGCCGTGGACAAATGGTAACGTGGCGAATCTATCCAGGACCTATTCACATTTAATCGTCTTGCTGAAATCTTCGGTGTCGATCTTAACTATTTCTCTGAAAATTTCTACTCAGGAAACCAGCCTGTGACAGACCAAGGAGGCGATCGTATTGACGAAAGCGAGCAGGAAGCAGGAAATAAAGACCGTCAATTGCTGAATAACTTCAGTGGCAGCAATCCCCCGGAAGCGACTGTGCAGGCGTCAGGACACATAAAAGAATGTTTAAGGGCAGTGCACTGCAAAGCGCAGACTTCTCAGATGCTGATCTTACCGGTAGCCTGTTTTCGGGCAGCGATGCGCAGAAGACCCGGTTCAATAGGACCAATCTTAAGGACTGTCCCCTGTCGGCTGTTAATCTTACCCATACCAGTTTCGATCAGTCTGTTCTTATAAGAACGGAATTTATAGCTTCTGATCTTAGTGGAGCAAAATTTGCTGATGCAAAGTTTATAAATGTAAAGTTCGTTTCAATCGACCTCCGGAAAACCAGCTTTAAAGCCTGCACTTTCCGAGGGGGGCTTTAAGCATTGCGATCTGCGCGGAACATATCTCGACAAAATGGATTTTATTGATGTCCGGTTTGATAACGCAGCGCTGGCAGAAGCTACGTTTAATGGCGTAACGCATAGAAATGTCTCCTTTCGCCCGGCATTCGCTTTGACAAACAGGTATTTTCGCGCGCTCAAAACCGTCTCCTTCGACGGTGCGCAGATGGATAAACTCTCCTGTGCTGCATTAAAAGGCGTAGGGGGTGACCTGCAAAATGGGACGCTTATATAAGTCATGCGTTAAAAAAGCAAAACCCAAAGTATGTGCTGACTAATTATGGGTTTTAAAAGAAATGCAACATACTTCGCATAACATGGTTACCTGGTACGTAATAGTTAATACTTCCCCCTACTTCCATCCGCCACCGGTGGCTTTGTACAGCTCTACTACAGAGGTTAACATGGTGCGTTGCATTCCGATCAATTCCAGTTGTGCATTTAACTTGCTTTCCTGTGCAGTAATGATCTCGAGGTAGTTAGCATAGCCGTTCAGGTATAATTCGTTGGCAATGTTAACTCCCCTGGATAGTACTGCGACCTGGTCTTTCCGGATACGGAATATCTCCATATTGTTTTGGAGGGCGAGTAGTTCGTTATTAACCTCCCGATAGGCGTTAAGCGCCTTGGCCTGGTAACGGAAAAAAGCCTGTTCCTGCTCGGCAGTTGCGATATGGAAGCGGCTTTTCAGTTCGTGCCGCCTGAATACCGGCGCTACCAATCCGCCCAGTATCTGGCCGGCCATTGAGCTGGCTGAAAACAACAGGCTGCCGTTGAACGAGTGCAGGGCGCCGTAGGCCGAAAGGGTCAGCTCGGGGAAAAAGGCAGCTCTTGCAGCGAGCACATCGGCCCGGCTGGCCGCCAGCTCGAGCTCCGCCTCTTTAATGTCAGGCCTGTACGTCAGCAATTGAATAGGAATACCGGCCCGGACCTGATCTGCAGCCATGATATCAGGAAGGCTGTTTCTGCGTACGATATCGCCGGTATAGCGCCCTGCAAGGCTATTGATCAGATTGGTTACTTCGGCAATGCGTTGTTTATTGCGGTATTGTGCGCTTCGGGTATTGCCCAGCTGTGATTCAAACTGGACCACAGCCAGTTCGGTGGCTTTGCCGGCTTCTTTTAATGCCTTCACTATTTCCATAGCGCTTTGTTGCAACTCCATGTTTTCGAAAAGGATCTTTTGCTCCTGGTCCAGGGCCAGTAGCTCGTAGTAGAGCGATGCCGTTTGTGCCACTAGCAGCGAAGTAAGCCAATGCTGACCGGATTCTGTTGCCCAGAAGCGTAATTGTGCCGCCTTCTTTTTGTTTTTTAGTTTTCCCCAGAGGTCAATTTCCCAGGTAGCATTGAGTCCCAGCCAAAAATCGGGTACAGGTGAAGTATTAACTTTCTGGTCCTCTTCGATATTGCCCGATAGATTAGTATCAAAGTTACCTACACCTTCCATGGTATATTTTCCGTAACGGGTTCCGCTGGCGCTGGCCATACCGTTCAGCTCCGGCAGAAAGGCGCCCTTACTCATTTTCAGATAGCTGGATGCTATACGCAACCTGCGTAAAGCAATTTGTATATCCGGGTTACCTTGCAACACGTCGGCAATCAGCACCTTCAGGTGTTCGTCCTTAAAAAACGTTTCCCTTGTTTGCCGCGCAATGGTTATGGTATCTGAGGGTTGTCCCTTATGGGCGTCGTACTCCTTGGGGGGTGCTTTGTGGTCGCCAAGCGAAAGCACCTTGGGCGCTTTACAGGAAAGCATGGTACCAATAGCAATGCCTGTACAGGCCAGGAGCAAGCTCCTTTTATTATAATGACTCATTGTTGTTTTCTTTTTCTTTAGGAATGGACGGGATGCCTGCTGGCCTGTTTTTTTTGCCGGACCGCTCGGCCAGGGAGGCAAACAAAACATACAGGCCGGGTATAACGAAAATGCCCAGTACGGTGCCCACCAACATACCACCGGCGGCGGCGGTGCCGATAGAACGATTACCCATGGCCCCCGCGCCTGTGGCAATAACCAAGGGTATAAGCCCCGCAATAAAGGCAAAGGATGTCATCAGGATGGGGCGTAAGCGGGACAAGGCGCCGTCGATAGCTGCCTGAAGAATATTTAATCCTTCTTTGCGCCGCTGTATGGCAAATTCAACAATCAGGATGGCATTCTTACCTAATAAACCAATCAGCATTACTAGCGCTACCTGGGCATAGATATTGTTTTCAAGGCCCGCCAGTTTAAGAGACAGGAAGGCGCCGAAAATGCCTGCCGGCAAGCTGAGAATTACCGGTAAGGGTAAGAGGAAGCTTTCATATTGTGCAGCCAGTAGCAGGTATACGAACAGGAGGCAGATAATGAATATAAAGAGCGTTTGACTACCCGAGGCAATCTCTTCGCGGGTCATCCCACTCCATTCGTAGTCAAAGCCGCGGGGCAGATGCTCTTTAGCTATGCGCTCTACTGCGGCAATCGCTTGTCCACTACTGTATCCACCTGCAGCTTCGCCATTGATCATGGCCGAAGTGTACATATTATAGCGGGTAAGCTGCTCGGGACCCTTTACCTGCTTCATTTCGATAAAGGTAGAATAAGGTACCATTTCACCCCGGTCATTCTTTACATATAATTTGAGCACATCTTCCGGTTGCACCCTGTACCCGGGGCCGGCTTGCAGCATCACCTTATACATCTGGTTGAAGCGGATAAAATTGGTTGCGTAATAGCTACCCAGTAAAGTTTGCAGGGTTTGCATGGCATTGTCCACCGTAACCCCCTTTTTAGCGGCCATATCATAATTAACCTCTATCTGGAACTGCGGAAAGGATACATCGTAACTGGTAAAGGCACTCCCAATTTCGGGCGACTTTCGGAGCGCATCCACAAATTTATCCGTAATATCAGCCATCTTTTGCAGATCCTCGCCGCTGGTTTTGTCCAGCAGGCGCAACTCGAAACCGCTGGCATTTCCGAAACCGGGTACGGTGGGCGGCGGAAATACGTCGATGGTAGCGTCGCTTATATTCCGCGTTTTTGTCTCCAGCTTCTTTATTACAGCTTGCACGTCATCTTTCCGCTCCTCCCATGATTTAAGGTTGATCATAACCATACCATAAGAAGCGCCCGCAATTTCATTTACAAGGCTATAGCCGGCAAGCGTGGTTACATTCTCTACCCCATCAATATCCTGGGCCAGTTTCTCGATCTGGTCCAAAACCTCTTGTGTACGCTCTACAGTAGCGCCCGGAGGGGTAGTGACGTTAACATATAACATGCCTTGGTCTTCGTTGGGAATAAAGCTTCCGGGTAAGATGGCTGCGGAGCCCCAGGTGATGAGGAAGAAGGCCGCCAATACGGCAATAGTCAATCCCTTTCGGCCGGCTATACGTAAAAGCGACCTTTTGTAGCTGTCCGATGTTTTGTCGTAACCCTTATTGAATGCTGAGAAAAATTTCTGCAGCGCGCCCTTACGTTTCGATTCGGGTGTATGTTTAAGCATCAATGCACAAAGTGCCGGTGTGAGCGTTAAGGCATTGATCCCCGATATAACAATAGCGCAGGCCAGTGTCAGCGAAAACTGCCTGTAGAAAACGCCTACAGGGCCATCCATAAATGCTACCGGGATAAATACAGCGGACATTACCAGGGTAATTGCGATAATAGCGCCGCTGATCTCTTTCATTGCTGCAATGGTTGCCTCCAGTGGAGGGAGGTGGTGTTCAGTCATTTTAACATGCACCGCCTCCACCACCACTATGGCGTTATCCACAACGATACCGATAGCCAGAACCAATGCAAATAGGGTAAGCAGATTGATGGAGAAGCCCAGAAGCATCATGAACGCAAGTGTACCCACCAACGCAACCGGTACTGCTAATGCGGGGATGAGCGTGGAACGAAAATCCTGCAGGAAAATAAAAACCACGATAGACACCAGTAAAAAGGCCTCTACAAGTGTAACCAGTACTTCACTGATAGAAGCATCGAGAAAGCGGGATACATCATAGGCCATATTGTACTCCATGCCTGGAGGAAAAGATTCCTCTTTTAGTTCGGCCATCTTGTCTTTGATATTCTGGATAACATCACTGGCATTGGATCCTGGCCGTTGTTTTACCATGATGGAAGCCGAGGGTTTGCCATCGGTTTCAGATATCATTGCATAACTCATAGAGCCCAGCTCAACATCGGCAACATCTTTTAGGCGGAGTATGGAACCATTGGCATCCGCCTTCAGCGGGATATTTTTATACTGTTCCGGTTCAAAGAATTTACCGGAATAACGCAGTACATATTGCATACTGTGCGGATGCTTACCCGAGCCCTCCCCTGTTTTACCGGGAGCTGCTTCCACATTTTGGTTACGGAGCGCTGCAACCACATCATCGGCCGACAAACCGTAGGCGAGCATCCGGTCAGGTTTCAACCAGACGCGCATTGCATACTCCTGCTGTCCCATAATCTCTGCTCTGCCTACGCCATCAATGCGCTTCAATTCTTTCAGGATATTGATGTCGGCAAAGTTGAAAATAAACTGTTCATCTATTGCCGTATCCTTACTCGTAATATTGAGATACATCAACATGCTGTTTACTTCCTTTTCCGTAGTAACACCGGCTTTGATAACCTCTTCCGGCAGCTCATCCAGAACAGTGGTTACCCGGTTCTGAACGTTTACAGCGGCCATATCCGGGTCAGTACCTACTTTAAAAAACACCTGGATCATGGTCACGCCATCGTTACTGGTAACGGTGGTCATATAGGTCATACCCGGTACGCCGTTAATAGCCCGCTCGAGTGGCATGGCAACGGCCCTGGTCGACACCTCGGCATTGGCGCCGGTATATTTTGCAGCAACCATTACAGAGGGCGGTACAATATCAGGAAACTGCGTAATGGGCAGGCTCGTTAAAGCCAGGACGCCAACCAATGTTATAACCAGTGAGATAACCAGCGACAAAACAGGTCGCCTTATAAAGGTTTCAACCATTATATTATTTTTAAATGAAAAGCCAAAAAAGAACGCGGGCCCGGAACTAATTCCGGGTCAAAAAATGAACCGTCACCGTGTCTTGTCATCAAGATATCGTACGGACCGCTATAGCCTGATCTGTTATTTAGAGCACCGCATTTTCAGGGTGTATACTGGTGCCTTCCCGCAGCGTTTGCACGCCCTCGTATATAATGCGATCGCTTACCTTCAAACCGGAAAGCACCACGTAGTATTCGCCCAGGCGTTGGCCTGCAATAAAATTCCTCATGGAAACTTTATTGTTCTTATCCAGTACGTACACAAAGCTTTTATCCTGTATTTCGAATACAGACTTCTGAGGTACCAGCAGGGCGCTTTTTACGGGCCTGGAAATGACTAAAGTGCCGGTGGCGCCATGTTTTAGCAGCTTTTCCGGGTTAGGGAAGCTGGCGCGAAAGGCTATGGAACCGGTATTCTCGTCAATCTCACTCTCAGCGCGGACTACTTTACCTTTAAAGGGATAGTGTGATCCATCGGCTAATACAAGGGCAACCTCGTTATACTCCGGTCCCTGGGCGCCGGCTTGCATAAAAGAAATATACTCCTGTTCTGATAGCTTAAAATAAGCATACATGTCATGAATATCCGATATGGTTGTCAGTAATGATCCGTTTGTTAATAGACTACCTTCTTTTAAGGGCAACCTGTCGATAATCCCATCGAATGGCGCATATACATTAGTGTAGGATAAGCGGGCTGCTGCTGCTGCTTTTGCTGCTCCCGCCTCTTCTGCGCGCGCTTTCTGTGCATCGAGGCGTGCCTGGACCAATTCCATTTCGGAAGGCGATACTATTTTTTTCTCTACGAGGCTCCGCGTGCGGCTCAGTTCCACTTCGGTGATCCTGCTGTCTGCCAGAGCGCTTTTATAAGCGGCCTTCGCCTGATCCAGGCTGATTCGTGCCTCTTCATCATTAATTTTAAACAGTAACTGCCCTTTTTTTACGTACTGCCCTTCATCTACATAGATTTTATCCAGTATGCCCGATATACGGGCGTGCAGCTCGATATTCTTACAGGCAGCAATGTCTGCAACATAATGTAAAGCCAGGGTCGTATCGGCTTCGTGCAAGGTAATCACCGGATATTTTTTCGGTGGCGCCTCGGCTGCACCATTCACATTTCGCTCAGTATTGCAAGCGCTCAATAGCAATATGCACGATAAAGCAATTCCAGAAATATGCTTGATCATTTTCTAATAATTTAGTTTGACAAAATAGAAACATGCGCAGGAAAAAAGGATTCGCTGCGAGAACAAAAGGGCTGTAGGCCGGAGCAATAATGCTAAAAAGGAGTAAGCCGGAACAGGAAACGATAATAATCGTTTGTTGCCCGTGAATAGAATGGCCGGCAATTACTTGCCTGAGGCCGGTTTGCAGCAGGCAAGTACTGCTGATATACCCACAACCGGTAAAGCATTAGTGAAGTATGAACCATCTCCGGAAAGGAAATGGAAAAGTTGTTGCGGTTTATCCGCGCTACTTCATCATTAAGCAGTTCTGAGGGTTCGGCAGAGATTTGCTGGTGATCGTCTTTATCTTCCGCAAAAAAAGAAAAGCTGGTTAATTCTTTTACCCGGGCAATGTCTGGTACAAAACATGCCACCTTGCTGTCTACAAAGGAATGCGCAGTATAGCCTGCGGTGCATACCGTAAACAACATCAATAGAAGAAGCGGGAAATGTTTATACAATATCTTCATTATCTTCCGGTTCCGGGAAAACGCAAAATTAGGGAAAATATATTCCGGACAAAGACAGATGCCCTGCTTTACTAAAGCATAACAATTGAGGCTATGACCGGACGGGATATTTAATTCGAATGTCATGGCAAAATATTATACATATCCTAGCCGTATCCAGGTAATACCGCGGGTTATCACTGTCGTGGTACCTTCAAGTTTTCTTACTTTTGCCGTTGTATTTATTTTTTCAATTGTTATATAGAT